>QHRI01000001.1 GCA_003221375.1 Verrucomicrobiota bacterium | reverse complement strand
TCGCAAGCCACTGGCTTTGCAGGCAGCGCCACTTGGAAAGCAAACCCGACCTCCGGAGACTGGAACACTGCAGCGAATTGGATGCCCCCAACCATCCCTAATGGGCCATCCGACACGGCGACATTCGCGGTTTCGAACATAACAGGCATCTCCCTTTCAGGTAACCCCGTAACCGAAGTGAACGGCATAGCGTTCAATGCAGGCGCGAGTCCGTTTACGATCACCGTTAGCGCCACCACCTCCACCAGCTCTCAGTTAACCATCAGCGGCGTGGGCATCACGAATAATTCAGGAATCGCACAGAACTTTGCCATTACTACAGTTAGTAACTTCGTTGCAAACTTAGTATTCACTAACAGTGCGACAGCGGGCAGCGGGACTTTCTTCACCACCAACACCGGCCCCGGTAGACTTCCTCAACACCTCGACCGCGGGCAACGGTACTTTTATCAATAACGGCGGTGGGAATACCTTTTACGGCAGAGCTAGCGCAGGCAATGGCACCTTCATCAACAATGGCAGCGACGGCTCCACCACCGGTGGCTTTACGGACTTCGTCGGCCACTCGAGCGCGGGCAATGGCATCTTTATCCTCAATGACAGTGCGGTCAGCGGCCACGCTGGCGGCGCGATAGTTTTCGAAGGTAACTCTACCGCCGATGCTGCAACGATAATCGCTAATGACGGGCTGGGCGAAGGCGGACTGATTTTCTTCACTGACGGCGCCAGGGGTGGCAGATCGCGTGTGGCGGTTTTCGGCAATGGCGGACTGGACATCAGCGCTCACGATCCTGGGAATGTAACAATTGGCTCCATCGAAGGTGACGGAAACGTTTTCCTAGGTGCCAGAAATCTGACGATAGCCAGCAATAACCTAAGCACGACTTTTTCGGGTATGATTCAGGATGGCGGCATCGCTGGTGGCGCCGGTGGCTCGCTCACCAAAATTGGTAGGGGCAAGCTCGTTTCAGCCATCGGAATACGTATACTGGAGGAACGATTATTGAACGCGGCAAACTCATGGTTAATAACACGAGCGATTCGGGCACAGGCACCGGGGCCGTTCAGGTGGCGGACGGCAAGCTTGGCGGGAAAGGGATAAGCGCTGGCCCGGTGACAGTCGGTGCGGGGAATGGTAGCGGAGCGGTTCTCGCGCCCGGCTATTTACACGGGGCGAACAGGCCCGGTACGCTTACAATTCAGAGCCTACTCACTTTTAATGGCGAAGGGATTTATCAGATGGAGCTCAACAGCAGCAGTGCCATGGCCGATGAAGTCGCTGCGTTGGGCGTGGTGATCAATGCCGGTGCCCGATTTTCCTTTGCGGATATCGGCAATAGCACTCTTCCGATCGGCACAGTCTTCACCATCATCAATAACACTTCAGCCACTCCGATCGCCGGCGCGTTCAGCAATCTTCCCGACGGCTCGACCTTCACCAGCAACGGCAACGCCTATCAAGTCAGCTACGAAGGTGGCGACGGTAACGATCTCACGCTGACGGTTGTGCCTTAGTATGGCGAGCGCTGCGACCCGTTCACTCGTCGCTTTCCCGCTTCTACGAAGAGCCCTGAAAACCCTTTCGCGTCACCCCACGGGTTGCGCGTTTAGGCAAGGCTCACTCTCCGTAGTACGCGCCCCCGTAATAACTGTACCATGGATAGTACGGATAATAGTACGGCGCGTGGTAAGTATCATACCGGGCCTCGGGTGCCGAATAAGAGTATGTATCCGCACATCCGCCGAGCGAAACCGCAAGCAGGCTCGCACACAACAGCGAGAGGATGGTTGGTGTTGCTCGAGATGTATTGTTAATCGCTGTCGGCGACGTCTTCATTCGCTCATTTAATGACAGCGGCGCAAACAAACAAAGCCAAATTAAAATAAATTTAGTGGCGACGCCGCTACGACGCTTTGGTTCGCTGAAGTCGTATCTTCGGTGACGGCGGATAGTGCCGTGGCTACAACACTCGTGAAAATTTTCGTTCCTTTGTTACATGCTTGTACGCATCGACGCATCCGGCGATGGCGAATGACGCCGATGCGTTATCCGAGCTCGCGTCGCAACTAATACCAGTCCCCGTAAACGGTGCTGCCGTAATAGCGTGGACCGTAAGCGTCGTTATAGCGGGTGCCGGAGCGTACTGTAGTCCTCTCGTACGTCGGCCTGTATTCATAGTAGGACGCCGGATAGGCGTAATAGTCGTAACCGGGCGTGTAGTATGCTGTCGGATAATAATAGCCGCCATCATACGCTGTTACGTAAGGACCCTCCGCGCATCCGCTCATGAAAGTTGCAATGACACCCGCGCAGAGAACTGACAGCAAAAATGCTCGATTGCGGTGCCCAGATTTGGATTCT
The DNA here is from genome assembly GCA_003221375.1 of Verrucomicrobiota bacterium. Classification (GTDB taxonomy): domain Bacteria; phylum Verrucomicrobiota; class Verrucomicrobiia; order Chthoniobacterales; family UBA10450; genus Udaeobacter. The sequence goes on along the minus strand of QHRI01000001.1, from coordinate 2,547 downwards.
GTTATCGTTTTCATTAGATGTTCCCTTTCATTGATTTCCCTTTTTCCCTCTCAAAGCCGCGCTTTGTTTCACGCGTGGGAGCTAACAAGGGATGTTGGTATGGCGGGACGCCTTGGTGCCCATCAGACTGGCCACCCCTTTCAACGAACTTCCACGCAGTGCTTTGCGTCGACTTCGTCCGACCTGCTGGACTTCCGGTATATCACGGTTTCTACAGCAAGCCTTTCTGTACGATTCGCATCATGTGACTCAATCGGCCGTGCGTGACATCTGGCGGGCTGCTCTCCGTTGTCAAAACACTAGTAATACGCGTCGCAGAGTGCCTTGAAGATCACAGGCCAGCATTAGACTTGCATGGCTCCTTTGCGTCGCAATCGGTCCTCGATACTGTCGAGCGACATGATGAAGCGAAACTTCTTTTGGCTCACTGTGTTCGTGACAGCGTTTACGACGTTCGCCCAGGCTGGATTCTCAGCACCAGCGCCAGCAGATTTTGACGTTATCATCAAAGACGGCACGGTTTACGACGGCACCGGTGCCGAGCCGAAACAAGTCGATGTCGCAATTCGCGGCGATCGGATCGTGGGAATTGGTGATTTCAAAACAGCAAAGGCAAAAACAATTATTGACGCGAAGGGACTCACCGTGGCGCCCGGGTTTATCAATATGCTTTCCTGGTCCGTCGCCTCGCTGATTCAGGACGGCCGATCGCAGAGTGAGATCCGACAGGGTGTGACGACTGAAATTATGGGCGAAGGCGAATCGATGGGACCACTCAACGATCGGGTACGCGAACATATGCTCCGTCAGCAGACCGACATCAAATACGACATCAAATGGAATACGCTCGCGGAGTATTTGCAGTATCTGGAAAAACGCGGCGTGTCGTGCAACGTGGCGTCGTTCATCGGTGCGACAACGATCCGTGAGTACGTGATCGGTTTTGATGATAAACCGCCGACGACCGAACAACTCGACCAGATGCGTGAGCTGGTGCGCAAGGAAATGGAAGCCGGCGCACTCGGGATCGGCACTTCGTTAATCTATCCGCCCGCGTTTTATGCGAAGACCGACGAACTAATCGAGCTGTGCAAGGTTGCCGCGACATATCAGGGCAAATACATCTCGCACATGCGCAGCGAGGGGAACCGTCTGCTTGAAGCGCTCGATGAATTAATTCGCATCAGCCGCGAGGCAAAAATCCCCGCGGAAGTTTATCACATCAAAGCATCGGGCCGGCAAAACTGGCCGAAGATCGACGATCTCCTTTCGCGGATCGAGACAGCACAGAAGGAAGGACTGAAAATCACCGCCGATATGTACACGTACACTGCAGGGGGAACCGGTCTCGACGCATCGCTTCCGCCGTGGACGGAAGACGGCGGTTACCCTGCACTATTCAAACGGTTGCGCGATCCGGCGACGCGCGAAAAAATTAAGGCAGAGGTTCAAAAACCGAAGGGCGCATGGGAGAACCTGTATCTCGATGCCGGAGGCCCGGAGCACATCCTGCTGGTGGAATTCAAATCGGAAAAGCTGAAGCCCCTTACCGGGAAGACACTGGCCGAAGTGGCAAAGATGCGTGGGAAAGATCCCATCGACACGGCGATGGATTTGATCGCTGAGGATGAATCGCGCATCGGCGCACTTTATTTCATTATCTCGGAAGACAACGTGAAGAAGGAACTCACGAAGCCGTGGATTTCATTCGGTTCCGATGAAGCTTCGCAGGCACCTGAGGGCGTTTTCCTGAAATCAAATCCCCATCCTCGCGCTTATGGAAATTTTGCTCGCGTGCTCGGGAAATATTTACGTGACGAAAAAGTGATTCCAATGAAGGAAGCGATTCGACGGCTCAGTGGGTTACCCGCCACAAATTTGGGGCTGGATCATCGCGGTTTTCTCAAAGAAGGGATGTTTGCCGATGTGGTGGTGTTCGATCCGGCGACGATTGCGGATCGTGCCACGTTTGATAAACCGCATCAATATGCGGTGGGCATGAAGGACGTTTTTGTGAACGGCGTGCAGGTGCTCAAAAATGGTGAGCACACTGGTGCGAAACCCGGCCGGGCTCTATGGGGACCGGGGAAAACGAAATGAATGTGCTGTAGCCGCTTCCTTGTGCGAAGCGCGGCGCTGATCTGCTTGACCCCTTTGACGTCGCCCACGGGACGACGGTTACAGAAAAAGAAACACGTGAACGCACCTTTCCTGGCGTTATATTTCTAAAAAAGAAAGGAGTTTATTATGGCAATTGTTCCACGGAGAAGAAGAGAGGAACGCTCGCTGGCGGAGCGCGCCCCCGAGCCATTTGGCTATTTGAGAAATCAGATCAACCGCGTGTTTGACGATTTCTGGGACGAACCGTGGTTGGCGCCTCGCCATGAAATGGCGGCCGGGTTCTGGCCACAGGTCGATGTCACGGAGACGGACAAGGAAATCAAAGTGTCGGCGGAAATTCCAGGAGTGGAGCCCAAAGACCTTGATGTGACCGTTGAAGACTACATGCTCACTATTAAAGGTGAGAAGAAATACGAGCGCGAAAAA
>QHRI01000208.1 GCA_003221375.1 Verrucomicrobiota bacterium | reverse complement strand
TCTGCGTTTTCCACCCACATACGCAGAGAATGATCATCCCAGACGAGAGAAGCGATAAAGAACGCATTCCACTTATTGTGAAAGAGATTTTCTTTCAACAAAAGGAGAATACGACTGCCGTGCACTGGATGCAGCGCCAGGGTTTGTAACGTTTGGATAACATGAGATGTTTTTGCCCCTACGTTTAGCCACGGCGTCCGAAGGCGCTGATTTTCTCGCTGGGTGAGAGTCGCAAGAGCAACCGCCACTAAAAGCGTTCCTATGACTCGGAAAATCTGGGAAGATACTCTAGCTACAGTAAGCCCCACGGGTGAACCAGTTGTTGCAGCTCGGACACGGCGGCCAATGAATACCGACAATTTCCAAATTAGCGTGATCAAATCAGAAGCAATCTTTGCAAAGATCATTGCCCATCCAAACAAGAGAAGATAGAGGGACGCGTCACCGCGTACGGGAAAGATAAACGCTACGGGAAGGGGCACGATCACTATCCAGAAGGCCATCAGCTGAAGCATGCGGTCCCGGCGTATAAAGGCATAAATGAAAACAAGTGCCCATAAGAGCAGCAATATTGTCGGAGTGATCGAATGTCCGGCGAACAATAATTCGCTAACAAACTTGGCATTGGAAGCAGTGAAAGTATGCCATGAATATGTGGGGCGATAGGGATCCAAACTTGCCAGCGAGTCGCTGCCGTGGATTTTCCCGTAGATATAAAAAACTGTGAGCAATCCAGCGATTAACGACGCCGAGGCATAGAGTCGGATCCATCGCAAGAATGCTTTCGCATCCGGCCAGGCAGGAGATTTTAGAAACTCGTAAATTAAAATAATGACTGGAAGGGTAACCGCCATCTCTTTGCAGTTCAGCGCGCAAACATATAGGACCAGGAATCCCACCAACTGAAGCGGTCGAAGAGAGGCGTCCTTCTCACGGATATGTAGGTAAAAGGCTAAAGCCGCGAAATAAAGGAACCCACATAACACGTCGTAAATGAACGCTCCAACAAACACGAGACCAGCTAGGCGTGGGCGGTAACAGAGGGCAAGGACAGCGAGAAAAGCAATAGAGCGCGAGGAGGCGAGTCGCCGGCTCAAGTAATAAACCAGAGGAATAGAGGCAGCGAGAATGCCGATCTGAGCAATCCGATAAGGAAGAGGATCCAGCCCGAAGAAGTGATAAAGCGGAAGATAATAAACAGCACCACCCGGGCGATAAAGGTAGAGCGGTAGATAGTAAAGGGCGTCTCCCGGACAAAGGAAGAGCTTCCAAAATATGATGTTTGCCAGGAGCGATTTTAACGCTCCCGCGCACCAACAGATCCCCAGGTTCATCATCTCGTCTTCACGAAAGCCGCCGCTTAGTGCAGGAAGAGCAAAGTGGAGGAAGTAAGCAATTAGAACGGTTACTCCAATTACATCAAACGTAGCCCCTCGGAATGTTCGCTTTTTGTTCGTGCATTTCATTCGACTCAAAAGGCGTGAGGAACCTGTGATCATCGCGAAATTACAATCGCGCTATCCTTCGCTTGCCGGGAGACTCCATCCGGTCGAAGACCGGTCAAGGGCAATTTTACTCGAGATACTTCCGCAGGAACAGCTCCATTATGTGCTGTGCTCCAGCGCCTCTGACATGTCTCAGATCGCGTTCCCACGCAGCAGCACGATCAGAGCTTTGCACGATCTCGTAACTTGGAAAATAATCCACATTCGCGTGTGTCGAAGCCCACTCTTGGGCAACTGCTCTTAATAGTGACTTGGCCCAGGTGTTGGCCACGACAATGTCCATAGTCGAAAAAGTGTTCATTAAGGGAACCGGCGAGACTGTGACAACAATATGAAAGTCGGGGTGTCCATACTCGGTTAGCAACGCGTGGATGGCTTCCAGATTAGCCAGGTTTTGGGCGAAACTAGTGAGGTGAAATTCGTATCGGCCTAGTTCAGTTTTAAACAGCGATGGGATTGGCGTGCAATTGAGGTAGACGTCTGCGTGAATGTCACGCCACACCTCGGCCAACCCAAGAGTAACGATCACTGCGCGACAGCGCTTTATACGCTCCGTAACCATTTGCAGGAGCGCGCGGCGCTCCAGAGTTTCTTCCCGACTTACAAAATCTAACATAGGGGTCGTATGCGGGTCATACCACGTTGTCTTCGTCAGTGGGACAATCGAATTCACGGGAAATACTGCGTCTGCATCAAGCACCCAGCGCAGTTCGTTCAATATCGAGTAGGTGTTGTATTTGTTGGTAAATCCGAGTCCTGAGAGTTCCTTGTTGGCTGGCTGAAGCTTTGCAAACTCCGGTGCAGCGCTTTCAACCGCCATCTTGTGTTTAATCAAGGCGCTCTCGAGGCCGCGCGCGAAACATGAGCCGATGGCATAGAACTTGTCGTCGCGGCGCAGTTTAAACTTGGGATCAATTTTGGGCGTGAACCAGGTGTGGCGCAGTCTCTGAAATGCGTATTTGCCGGCGAGGTCATCCGGGTCAGCACTGCTCTTATACCAGGTGCGTTCCTCATTTGCTTGATAGTTCGCTAACGCCTCATCGGCAGTTGCAACGTAAGGTGACTTCCTCGGCAATCGGTGATCGATCGGAGGATTGAAATCGGTTTTAAGGCATGCCTCGGACATCGCTCAACGGGATTCTAAACGAAGAACGGCGCAATTGCATTTTGAACCCACAAGTAATCTTTATTTGGCTAGGCTGGTTTTAAAGAGGAAATCCGCTCATCGTCCGCCGACGCAGCCTTCGGTGGAATTTCATTAATCGGTCTCGGACGCATGAGATATTGGCCGCCCGTTGGCTGCACAATTTTTTCCTCAATACACAAATTGTCGAGCAGCAACAGCACTTCAAACAGCGCTGTCGTGTCATCATTCTCAATATAAGCAGCGCGCGTTCCGGGCGGGACGACAAGGTGCAGGAATGCGTTAAACTCCAATTTCCATTCGATCGTGAACCAGCGCTCAAAAATCGGAATGATCTCGCTTGATCGAATCGATTCGAAGGGAGAACCCAGGGTGCCAGGTTCAGGCCGCTTGAGTTCTGTCGTCAGCCGAGCGTTGATCTTATTTTTTCGAAACTTTTCAGGCAAAATCGCCAGAATTTGGTTCGTAATTGAGAGCCGTCTTGAGTCGTATTGCCATTGGGTTTCGCCGATGAAATCGTGTATCCAGAGATAGCCGTCGTTTTTCACCGAACGCCATACCTGTTCCGCTACGCGTTCGAGAAAAAGGATGTGGTGAAGCGACGTCTGGGCCGCCACCAGGTCGAAAGTCTTCTCGGGTAACTGCACGAAGTTGAGGTCGGCTACTTCGTACGTAAGCGGGAGGTTCTCCTTCTTTGCAGTATCGCGCGCCGCTGCGATGGCTTTCTCCGAGATATCGATTCCATGAAGGCTGCGACAAATTCCTTCCTGCACGAGCGCACGCTCAAGCCTTCCCGCACCGCATCCTAGAGTGAGTCCGTGTTCGAATGTTAAATTTTTCTCTCGTGCGACTCCTATTAGATAGGACTGATGACGATTAGCATCGAGCTTCTCAGTAGCTGCAAAGTCTTCCATTTTCGCCTGGGAATCCTCCAGCGCCGGTAAAACTTTGCCCCAGACTTCGTTTTCGCGCGCCGCCATGGCCTCGTACAGGCTTCGGTCCGTCATTGCCTGTTTGATAATCTCTTGGGCTTTGTCCAGACTCATGATTCAAGGCTTCGTGCCAGAAGGGCCGAAGCTTACCCCATAGCCCGCCGGGGCCGTGACACTATTTTTGAGGATACATGCGCCCGATTCTTCACTCGCTTCCGCGGCTTTCGTTGGAATTTCATCAACAGGCCTTGGGCGCATG
>QHRI01000207.1 GCA_003221375.1 Verrucomicrobiota bacterium | reverse complement strand
TTGGGCAAATTGATAAAGCGCTTCCTGCTGTTGCTCGCCGCGTTTTCTCGCCGTGATGTCAGTAAAATATAGATTTACGTAATCGCCCTCTGGGACCGGTGCGACCAGAACCTGATAACTGCGGTGGCCAAAATCCATCTCCGTGACTGAGCGTTCGCCTGTCACGGCCAACTGTCTAATCTGGGCCGGCGCAGTGTCGCCTACTTTAACGTGGAAACTTCGCAGAAGTTTCTTTGCCACCGGATTCGCGAAGGTGACGATTTCTCCCTGTTTCAACCGGATGATTGGCGCGGGGTTTTCTATGGGCAGACGGCTGGCGAGTTCGAGCGCCTGTTCAGTGCCTTTGCGCGCAGTGATATCGTTGTTTGTTTCCAAGACATTCACGCAATTTCCTTGCGCGTCGCGGTCAAGCGCCCAGCGCGAGAACACGGTCAGACGGCTGCCGTCCCGCGAGGTGTGAATGAGCTCGCCTTCCCAGTAATTAGCACGAAGCAGCTTTTGGTAGATCTTAGGCAGCGGCTCGGGATGTTCCGTTTTCAACAAATTGTGGATCACCTTGCCGAGTGCTTCCTGTGGCGTGTAGCCGTAAATTTTTGTTGCGCCTCTGTTCCAATAAATGATCCGATCATTTGCGTCCCGAACGAGGATGGCGTCATTGGTCAAATCCAGCAGGCGCGCCTGTTCGGCGAGCTGTTGTTCGTGGCGTTTGCGCTGGCGCAAATCGACAATGGCGGTTTGAAAGAGCAGCGCGCCGTTTCTCGTCGTCGAAGTGATTGGCGTACTTAGAAGTTGCGCCGGGACCGGCTCGCGTTTTCTAGTCTTTAACTGCAATTCCGTTTTCACCTGTCGCTGGGACGTGCGGCAGGAAAGCAGGTGTCGCATGAACAAATCCAAGTCCGCGACATAGAATGCAAACGGACGTCCGATTAATCGATCCCTTGGTTCGCCAAGTAACTCGGTCGCCGCCAGGTTGGCTTCCTCAATTCGGCCAGCCCGGCCGAAGCTGACATACGCGATCGGCGCGAAATCGTAAAGATCGACAAATCGCTGAGTGACTGCTTCCAGTTCAGTCTTCGGACTTTGGAACGCCGGGGTACGCATGGAACGACTTGGCGGACCGTTCTTGACTACAGCTCGCTTTACAGGACCGGGCAAAAATTTCCGCGGCGCAGGGGATTTCCGTGTCTTTTGGAGCGGCGGTACAATACCGCCGTTCCGCCCACCGCTGCTCTGGCGAGCACGCTTGAGCCGCTGCTTCTTATTGACGCGATGAGGCATCTTTTGTCCGGCGACCTGTTTTGACTCCGTCGCTTTCCCTCCCTCCGTCGATGTCCACCACGGTGATGACGGCGCCGTCGATTTTGTCGTCAGCTGTGCGATATGGCCGGACTCGCAGCGAGTAATGGCAGCCTTCCTTATCGGTTACTTTACGCTCGCGGGTTTCCAGCGTTTCGATTACTTCGCGCAAGATATTTTCCAGGTCTGAAACATTAATATTAGGTCGCAGCTCGCTTAATGGTCGGCCGATGTCGGTCGGCAAAATATTAAAGGCGTTGCGGGCCGCTGGCGTTGCACGCCGCACCGTCAACGCATTATCTACCATCACGATTGGCATTTGAGTGCTGGCGAGCAGATTGTTTAGCTCGTTGGTCAACTGCATCATCTCAAGGTTGCGGTTGCTCAGCTCTTCGTTCAGCGTGGTCAGCTCCTCGTTGGTTGACTGTAATTCTTCCTTTGCAGTCTCCAATTCTTCGTTCGTAGATTGCAGCTCTTCGTTGCTCGACTCGATTTCTTCGTTGGCCGCCTTCAACTCTTCATTGGTCGCCTCGTGCTCTTCGATGATGGTTTGCAGCGAGTCCTTCGAAGCTGCCAATTCCCGGCGCAGATCCGTCACTTCATTTTGCGCTGATGCTTTTCCCAGCACCCGCAGCAACCTCTCCCGCTTGTTTCCACTCGTGGTCTCGTCAAAAATCACTAGAAACAAGGACTTATCGGTCCCGGGGACTTTGACTGGTACAACCTGAATATTTATCTCATAGTTTTTGCCTCGGAGTGTCACTTTCAACCGATCTGCCCGGGCGGGCTTGTCCGTTTTGATGGCGCGACGAATGATGGCTCGCAGGTCTGGTACCAGATTCGGACGCGCCAATTGAATGAGATTCAGCGTCGCTGGACCAGGTGAATGCTCGAGAAACAGATCGGTGCGGCCCCGGAACTGTTGCACCAGGAAATTATGATCAATCACTACTGCCGCCGGCGCGTAGGTGCTGAGGATGATTCGATCCGCCATTTTCAAAATGTCGGCGTTGAAATTTGCGCCAGTACCAGCTCGGGCGGTCGTCCCGAACCGCGAGGGTTCGAGAGCGCGCTGGGGAATGAAATCGGTCGCGCGCGGACCAGTCTTGGCTTCCTTAGTGTAAATTTTATTTTTTTTGTCGACGAGCTTGAAAAGCTCGTCGTACAGACCTACTGATTCGGCCGGGCCCAAGATCAAGTAGCCGCCGAGATTGAGCGCGTAGTGAAATTGCGGGATGCAACGCTTGTGCAACTCCGGGCTCAGATAAATGAGCACGTTGCGGCAGCTGATCAGGTCCAGTCGCGAGAAAGGCGGATCGGCTGTGATGTTTTGTCGTGCGAACGTGCAGATGTCGCGCACGTTGCGGTGGATTTGGTAGAAACCATCGCGCTTGACGAAAAAGCGATTGAGTCGCGCCTTCGACACATCTTTCTCGATCGCGCTTGGGTAAATTCCCGCACGCGCATGCTCGATGACCGATTCGCTTAAGTCGGTGCCGAAAATCTGGACGCGGATTTTGGAAAGTTCGTTGCCAAGGACTTCGAGAATGCAAATGGCGAGCGAATAAACCTCTTCGCCGCTGGCGCAACCAGGAACCCAGACGCGCAATTCTCGTTGTCGCTCTTTCTTTTTGTTCTTGAGCAGTGCCGGCAGGAATCGTTTTTTCAAGACTCGGAACAGCGCTTCATCGCGAAAGAAGCGTGTCACGTTGATCAGCAGATCGTCAAAGAGCGCTTCAATCTCTTTCTTATTGTTGCGCAAATACCGCGCGTACTGGCTCAGTTTTTCAATCCGATGCAGCGCCATCCGCCGATTGACCCGCCGAATCAGCGTGCTTTGTTTGTAAGCGCTGAAATCAACGCCCATCTGCTTTTTTAGGGAAAGAAAGATCCGACCCAGATCGTCGGTCTGGCGATAGAGATCTTTTTCAACTTGCTCTGCGTCGGCCAGGGGGCGCCGAATGTACGGATGGTCGGCAATGCGCTGGATTTCGTGCGCCATTGCGTCCGGCGGCAAAACTAGATCGACAAAACCGGAGCGGATCGCGCTGCGCGGCATCGCATCGAACTTTGCGCTCTCTTCAGTTTGCGCGAATGTCAATCCGCCTGCTGCCTTGATCGCTCGCAAACCGGCCGTGCCATCACTGCCGGTCCCGGAAAGCACGATGCCGATTGCCCGTGAGCCGTGTTCCTCGGCGAGCGATTCAAAAAAGTGATCGATCGCGATGTTAAGTCTTTCTGTGCGGCGAACCAGCGTGAGCTTGCCATTTTTGGCAATCACGCACTTGTTTGGCGGCTGCACGTAAACGGAGTTTGGTTTTGGCGTGGTCGTCCCGGCAATCTCGGTCACCGGCATGGATGTAGCTTTGCTGAGCAGGTTGGCAAGCCGGCTGCCGTGATGCGGATCAAGATGTTGCACGATGACAAACGCCATGCCTGTTTTCGGCGGCAAATGACGCAACAGTTGCATCGCCGCCTCAAATCCCCCAGCCGATCCACCGATGCCTACAATCGGGCAATTTGAATTCTTCTTCGGCGCTCCGGCGCGCGTTGTTTGATTGGCAGGTTTAGAGCGAGCGGATTCTTTGCGGCTCGACTTTGCTCGTAAGCGGGGTGGAGCTCTTTTCGGTTTTCGCTTCACAGCCATGGCCCTCGGTATGTTAATTGCGTCTTGATACCGATACAACCCGCGATTCCGCAACAGCCGTTTGCATCAGGAGCCTCGAATTGTTTATGAGGGGCGGCTTCTCCCCACGAGCTAATGTAAGCTTATTGTCGTTAGCGCATTTGCCGACGAAGTAGCACGGCGGTAGGAACCTGTTACGAGCGGGAAGGAAGATAGGATTTAGAAGCAGCTATTCCGATCGGGATATCTTTTTCTCAAAGAAACGATCAACGATTAACAGCGGCGACACGTTCTTCGATGAGATCACGCTCGACCTCCCAGTATTTCAACGAGGAAAGGAGGAGACTGTGTGTTGGTTCAACCTCGGTAATGTTATCGTCATCCGTCTGGTTCGTGTCACGATTTAACAACAGTTGTGACAGACTTGTTGCGGTAATTCGTGTTCCACTCCAGAGATCAGGCGACTGACGAGGATACGCTCCGTACTGCTCCACACTCGCGGATCATCTCCGCAGGCGGCCGTAATCCAGCAAGATATTGCGCATCGAATGCGCGCAGCGCTGCGGTGACAGTGGGTCCAATCCCGACGATGCCTTCTTCCACGCTGGGACCAAGCAGCGCAATCCAAAGTTCACCGCGGACAAATAAACGAGGACGGCGGACCGCCACGGGGCTTCTGGGATGAGCCTCGCAGTAAAGTTCCAGCTGTTCCATTGCCGCCAAGGCATAGTTCATATCATTGCGCCGACGCGAGACATGACCGTTGTTCTTCTTCATTTCGCGTGTAGAACGCGCGGCTCAGTGGCATTGGATGTGTGTTTTTTTACTGGGACGCGAGACAGCGGGATTTTGTAGGGCGGATCCCGACAAGTCGGGATCCGCCTCTCCTTGGTTGGGCGACGGCGTGCGCTCGCCACGGCGAGCAGGTTTCGGTGACACGCCCTACCAGCGCCTATCGCCCGTAAGGTTTTCACTGATAGTGCAATCCGCCGGGCTCCTGATTGTGTTGGCGTCGGCCACAGGCGTATATGTTTTCGTGACATTAACTCCTTCACTTGCATTGTCCGATGCAGAGAAACTGGACGCGCTGCGTCGGCTCGATCAATTCCGCGAATGGCGTTCTCTGGATGATCAACGTTTCTGCCTCGTTTGCGGCAAAATCATTACTGGCCGGAAAATCCAGGTAGCAGGCGGCACACGTGGAGATGGGCCACAACGGCTAAGTTGTCCAACAGAGCGGTGTAACTCAATTCCCATGGATTGGGTGTTGCCTACTAACGAAATTCTGGCCGTGGCGGAAACGGCGAGGTCTAAAGAAGAACGCAACGTTGCTCCTCTAATGGTGCCTGATCGCGGCGTGGAACAGGGGCTGGCGTCGCATTTGAAGAAATTGGCGATGCGTTTCAAGCTGGTTTTCTAACGCATTGATCTCTGCGAGAACTGCGGGTCCGAGCCTGGACGGACTCGCAGAGTTTCGTTGTCCTTTCGATCAAGAAAAAGTTGGTAAGTGATAGCGCGATTTTGATCGCGTGCTGTGGAATCCAAAGCGCCGCA
>QHRI01000206.1 GCA_003221375.1 Verrucomicrobiota bacterium | reverse complement strand
GTTGGTAACGATCTAACGAGTGATCTCGCTAAAATTTATTATGACATTTATGCACTAAGTGAAAGAATTCTAACTCTGGAAGTTGAGTCTGGGAAACTTGACCGTGATCTACGCGTTGCTCAATCTCAACAGCAACAGGGTATCACTGAGCCGCTGACTGCAATTGACGCGGAGGTGGCACTTATCGGGAAGCAGGAGGAGCTTGAGGTAGATAGGTCGAGGCGGCTCCTGCTTTACGCCGAACTGCAGAAGGCGATGGGCGGGACGTGGAAGTGGATTCCATGAAGCAGTCGCAGCGGATTGTAAAGAACGCTATCTTCGGAATTGCATCTTCAGTCATCGGTGGCGTCCTATATCTGGCGACCATCCTGATCATTGCCCGCGCGGTTAGCGTTACTGAGTTCGGCAAGTATTCCTTCGTTCTGGCGTTCGCGATTTTCGTCAACAACATCGCCGACTCCGGCTTGCCGCGGATGCTAATCCGAGAAATCTCCAGAGATCATGAGCAGCTTGTTCCTCTTGTTGGCGCGGGCGCCTCGCTCATTTGGGTGATTTCCGGGGCGATGTGTCTCCTGGTTACGATTATTGTTCTGTTTCTGCATGTAGGAACAGATCTGAAACTGTCCATCCTTGGGATGAGCGTTGCTACCATGGCAACCTTCCACGCAGCGGGATACAGCGCCGCGTTACGGGCCTTCGAAGACAACGAACTGAACTATCTCGGTTTCGTTTTGCACAAAGTTCTGCTACTGGGCCTGGTCTTTGCAATGATAAAGCTTCACTTCGGTTTGCTTGGCTTCGTCGTCGCTCATCTAGTGTCGAACCTGCTGCTCTGGAACTTCTATCACATCGTAGTAACGCGTCTTTATGCCCGTATTCCATTGCTCTTCGACGTCTCCATCTGGAAATCACTCCTTTCGGCGGCACTCCCTATGGGCGGTGGCGCGATGCTGCGGCAGCTGGCCCTTCAGCTCGACATTCTCGTCCTTACGTGGATGACAAATCTCACCGCTGTGGGCCTATTCAGCGGACCCTATCGAATCAGCATGTCCCTAAGAGTAATCCCGCAAACTCTCTCATTGCCGCTCTTTCCGCTCTACTCGCGCACAGCGCATCTCTCACGAGCACGCTTTACCGAGGCTTACCAGTGGAGCACAAAGTTCTTTGCTCTTATCAGTTATCCCATTGCGGTCTTCTTCTTGGCATGGTCTCGACCGATCCTGCAACTCGCGCTGGGACCAAAGTATCTGCCGGCTATTCCCGCGATGCAGCTTCTTGGCCTGGGTATCATCCCATTCTTCTTATCGACTCTGTTTCAATACCTGTTTGCAGCGCTGGATCAACAGAAACGATTCCTCGCCAGTACAGTTGTTGCCTCAATTTTGCGGCTTCTTCTTCTGGTAGCTCTCATTCCGCCGCTGGGATTTGTTGGCCCGGCCGCCGCGTTTCTCTTTGCTGAAACAGCGATTGTTGCTATTTGGATGGTACAACTCGCACGGCTCGACGTCAGCGCCAAATTGACAGACGTTCTCTGGCGGCCCCTTGCGGCCGGAATTGCCATGGCGTTGGTACTTTTCAGCGCACGCGACGCTACGCTTATGTGGCAACTGGGTGCAGCAGCATTAGCGTTAGTGGTTTATACGATTGTGTTACTTGCGCTTAAAACATTTTCCGTCGAGGAAGTGCGTCACGCGCGCGAGGGACTCGCTTTTTTCCCTCCTCTTGTGGCTTCTTGGACGAAGAAACTTAAACGGGACTCATGAAAATAAGCAAAAGACTGGCCGGCTGGGTAGAGGCCAGCGCTAGGACTTGCATGGCACATTGGCTTCTGATCGTAGGAAGCCTTCTGGTTTTCGCTTCGGTAACGCTCAAATGGATGTATTTCGCATTCAGCCGCCATCCCAGTGGTATCGAGTTGCCGTTGTTACGAAAGATGGAACTGGTCCCTCATTTTTCTGTTCTTTCCTACGGGGTAGTTGGAATCGCTGTCCTTGTAATAGCTCTCGTCCTGCTTTGGCGCTCTGCCACATATCTCGCACTCTGTGCAGTCACTGTCCTTGTCGCAATGTGGTTGGCAGTGCCGTGCCGGCTTGCTTTTAGCCAGCCGAGCTTACTTCGGCGCCTCACAACGGAAACTCGGGAGCTTTCGGTGATTAGAGATTTTACGAAGACCTACCTCCCGACAGATTTCGGGCCTACCGAAAAGTATAACAGATTTGACATCGAGAATCTTTGGGATCGCTTTCTCGCTGGTTGTTCCTTCCTCGGCCTAGGTTGGTATTGTTTTGGCGCGGGATCTCTCTTAATTGGGATCTATGTGACCGCACGGCTGCGGCCTGAGGAGAGAATAAGCGCGCCGGTGCTGGCAGCAATTCCGACCGGCGTAGTCATTATTACGTTAGTGCCGGCACTTATCGGGCAGTATTATTTTAACGCTGCCTGTGTTGCGCAGGCTGAAGGTGCCAAAAAAGAGGCAATCACCTGTTATCGCAGGGCCATGTGGTTCGATCGATGGCGTGCAGAGGATGTCAATGCATACGCGGCTATCGGTGAGCTTGAAACTCTGTCCGTTTCAAGCAACGACTCTCCGGAAAAGCATATCAGCAAGGCTCGTGAGTTTAACGAAGCGAGCGAATATGACCTCGCAATTTTCGAACTTGCGCGTGCTGCGGAGTGGGGCGGGCCCGCAGGATTAGTCGCGCGACGTGAGTCAGCACGCACCCGTGTGGAGTATGGTATCGCGCTATACCGTGGAGGAGGTATCGGAGCAGCTGTAACCCAGTGGCAGCAGGCTCTTGTCGAGGACCCGCTGCAACATCATGCAGTCGGCTTCTTCGTTGCTCGAGGAAATTACGATATCGGCCGTTATGAAGCAGCGCTCGGCGCGATCAACGACGTGCTAAACAGAACTGATGACAGACCAACGCGGGCCAATGCTTATTCCATCGCCGGGGATTGTTACGTCAAGCTTGGCCATGACGCTGAAGCTCGGAATTCCTACAATCATTCGCTCAAGGAGCAGATGTTAGTAAACTTCTGGGCAATGAGCCGGCTGACAGGTAACTAATGTCATGGACTTTGGTTTAGAGTCACTTCGAGATTTATCGCCACACGCGCGGCGCTGGTCACTGATATTGGTGATGGTCTGTGGTGCCATGCTCGGTTACTTTGTGCTTCGCACGTTCGCAAGTCCATTGCATCGGCAGTACCAATTAGACTTCGGGACTGCCCAGTGGATAGAACCTGCGGAGTTTACTCCGGTAGGGTACTTCCGAAGAGACATCTTTCTAAACACAGCGCCCGAACAGGCCTGGCTGGAAGTCGCGGCAACCGACTCTTTCGAGGCGTTTGTCAACGGTAAAAAAATTGGCACCGAAAGCAATCCCAAGACGCGGATAGCACAAATATATGACATCAAAACGCTCTTAAAGCCCGGCACAAATGTTATTGCGATTTCGGTTAATCGGGTTTCCTATCCGGGTTCCGCGCAGCTCCTTGTTTCTGGCAGCTTTAAAGAACCTGGCAACAAACCGACTTCGTTTGTATCGGACGAACATTGGAGAGTGACTCCCAAGACGGGCATAGTACAAGGTACAGAAGAGTGGGTGTCTCCTCTCGTGCAGGAGGAGGTCTGGCCGAACGCGCGGCGCGTCACGAACCTGGAACATCCAGTCCACGTTACCTGGGTGGATACGAATCCGCTTTTGCTTCAATTGCCGGTCGCTGGAAAGTGGATTACAGCCGAAACCGCATCCCGGGAGGCAATCTTTTCCACTTCAGTGAATGCGGAGAGGGCTCGTCCCGAGACATGGATCCAAGTAGCCAGCGCGGGAAACCTCGATCTTCTCGTGAACGGTAAGCTCATCACTGCCACCGCCGCGTCTCAGGCGAAACAACCCAACACACCGAGTTTGCCCAAGCCGACAAGCGAGCCTCTGGAGAGAGAAAAGGGCTCAATGGCGAGCCCTCCACCAGCAGTCGCTAGGCCGCAGCAGAATGCCAAGCCGCCACCATCGTCTAGTCCATCTGCAACTCCGGGTGTAACACCCATGCCAACAGCTTCGGAAAGCGTCGTCGAATCAATGGCCACTTCATCAGAGGAGCCTACGCTTGATGCTTATGATATTAGCTATTGGATTAAAAAAGGACCTAATACAATCATTGCGGCAGTGCGTAATAATCAAGGTCCCGCAAGCTTTCTGGCTAGCGGATTCATGATTCAGAAAGATGCTAGG
>QHRI01000205.1 GCA_003221375.1 Verrucomicrobiota bacterium | reverse complement strand
CGCTTGGAATCCACTATCGAGGAAGGTCGATCTCCGGATCGCCCCGAAGCTTACAGACCGCCGCTCCTTGAAGTTTGTCGCTGTTCGCCAGCTCAGCGGGGACCAGGACCTTCGCGAAGCCGCTGCGAATTTATTTCGTTGTTTGCGTGAGCTCGACGAGCTGAATCTCGACCTTATTGTTGCAGAACGAGTTCCCGCTCGGGGACTTGGTGCGGCGATTCTCGATCGCTTGGAGCGCGCGTCGCACGACTCTGATATTCGAGACAAGCCTGAATAAATCCTTTGAAAAGCGGATGCGGTTTGTTGGGCTTGCTTTGGAATTCCGGATGGTATTGGCAACCAACAAAATAGGGATGATCACGAAGCTCGATCAGCTCTGCAAGCGTTCCGTCTGGTGATGTGCCAGAGATGACGAAGCCTCTTTCGTTCATCCGATCGCGGTATTTCATGTTGAACTCGTATCGGTGCCGGTGACGCTCCATCACTTCAGTATTTCCGTAGATTTTTTCCGCGAGCGTGCCATTGGCGATTTTCGTCGGCCATGTGCCCAGGCGCATGCTCGCGCCCATGTTCTTGATGCCTCGCTGTTCTTCCAGCAACGAGATGACGGGTTCTTTTGCGTTCTTGTCAAATTCTGTGCTGTTGGCCTCTTTGATGCCGCATGCGTTTCGCGCAAACTCGATTGTTGCCACCTGCATTCCGAGGCAAAGCCCCAGATATGGAATCTTGTGTTCGCGTGCAAAACGCGTGGCCCTGATTTTTCCTTCAACGCCGCGAAGGCCAAAACCGCCGGGAATCAAAACACCGGATACATCTTTTAACTGGCCGTTAACGCCGTCTTGCAAGGATTGCGCCTCGATAAGTTCAAGCTCGATTCCGCAATCTTCGCTCGCGGCAGCGTGAGTGAGCGATTCGTAGATACTTTTATAGGCGTCCCGAACTTCAAAGTATTTGCCGATCACAGCAATTCTGACTCGTTTTGCGGGGCTAATGACTCGCTTTACAAAATTTTTCCATTCCGCGAGATCGGGCTGCCGCGTTTTCAAGCCCAAAAGGTCGCACACCAACTGGTCCGAACCTTCCGCGTGAAGCGTCAACGGCACTTCATAAATCGTGTGTGTAACATCGCGCTCTTCAATTACCGCTTTTTCCGCGACGCTGCAGAACATCGAAAGTTTTTGCCGCAGATCGAGATCGAGCATCCGCTCGGTCCGGCAAATCAAGACCTGCGGTTGCAGACCGATCTCGCGCAACTTGGCAACGCTTTGCTGGGTCGGTTTCGTCTTTAGTTCGTGAGCGGCTTTGATATAGGGAACCAGCGTGACGTGCATGTTGAGCACATTTTGCGTCCCGACCTCGAGAATGAATTGGCGAATTGCTTCCAAAAACGGTAGCCCTTCGATGTCGCCCGTTGTGCCTCCAATTTCCGTGATGACGACATCGTATTTGCTTTCGTCTGAAACTTCACGGATACGCCCTTTGATTACATCGGTGACGTGGGGAATTACCTGCACGGTTTTGCCGAGATAATCGCCGCGGCGTTCCTTCAAAATGACCGACTCGTATACCTGACCGCTAGTGAGATTGTTGTGCCGCGTTAGGACACAATTGGTGAAGCGCTCGTAGTGACCGAGGTCGAGATCGGTTTCCGCGCCGTCGTCTAGGACATAGACCTCGCCGTGCTGGAAGGGATTCATCGTGCCAGGATCCACGTTTAGATAAGGATCAAATTTTTGAAGAACAACGCGAAGACCCCGCGCCTCAAGCAGTGTTCCGAGCGAAGCGGCAGTCAATCCCTTGCCCAGGGAACTTATTACACCGCCGGTGATGAAAATGTATTTCACGGGCGCATTCTCCGCTTTGCGCGGGCAAGTTTTTCCTCCAGCGCTGTTGCGTCTTCTGGCGTGTCGATGCCAGGCGATCCTGTAGCAGTAACGAGCACATGAACCTTTACACCATTTTCTAATGCGCGCAATTGCTCGAGCGATTCAGCGCGTTCCAGAGGACTCGGTTTCCAGCTAACAAATTGGAGCAACGTTTCATGCCGGAATCCGTAAATTCCCTGGTGACGGAACAAGGAAGAGCGCCCTTTAGATCGCCGGTTTCCTGGCTCGGCGGACTGGAGACGGTCGTTCCTTGAAGGTTGGAATGGAATTGCCGCACGAGAAAAATAAAGAGCGTTGCCATGAAGATCGAGAACGACTTTCACTTGGTGGGGAGAGAAAGCGTCCGCCGGCTTCCCGAATGGATGTGCAGCCGTCACCACGCCTACTGTGGGGTCCGAACGCAGTTTTTCGACGAGCTTGTCGATCAAACGCGGATCGATCAGGGGTTCATCTCCCTGGATATTAACTACGTATGCGAACTGCTTTGTTTTCCTCGCCACTTCGGCCACTCGGTTGGTGCCGCTGCCGTGTTTCGGCGAAGTCAGTGCGACTTCCGCGCCCCAATCGAACGCGGCGGATGCGATCCGCATGTCGTCGGTAGCAACGACAACCAAATCCAGGTTTTTAGCGCGTCGGCAACGCTCCCAAACATGTTTCAGAAGCGGCTTTCCAGCAATGGGATGCAGTGGTTTCCCAGGAAATCGCGTAGAACCCCACCGGGCGGGCATAATTCCGACCGCTTTAATCATGCGCGAGATCGGTAGTCATGATTATTGTTCTAAAATGAGTTGTGCCGCGGCGGGCAAGTCTTTTGCGGCCCAATCCGCGGCGCTGCCAGTGACGTCGCGGTCAAATCCAGTTTGAACTCGAATCGTGCGCACACCGGCGTTGCGACCACACTCGACGTCGATCTCCTTGTCACCGACAAAAAACGAGCGGGCCAGATCGATTTGGTGTTCTCGCTGGGCTTGCAAAACCATTCCAGGCGATGGCTTGCGGTCACTGGAATGTTGACCAGGAACGTCTGGGCAAAAATAAGTGGCATCGATCAAGCCGTGGCCCAATTGGCGCGAAACTTCCGATTCCACCGCGCGATACTGGTCAACGGTGAAAAAGCCGCGACCGATGCCGCTTTGGTTTGTAATGACGATGAGTTTGAATCCTTTTGATTTTAAGCGCCGCAATGCTTCGGGGACGCCGGGAAAGACCTTCACTTGTTTTGGGTGGGAACAATAATCCGCGTCCTCAATGATGGTGCCGTCGCGATCAATAAAGACGGCCGCTGACAATTCGTTAGTCACCTCCGGAATCATCTCGAAAACTGGCAATCAATTCGTCCCGTGTCACCGTTGCTGTTCCAAGTTTGCTCACTACGACAGCGCTTGCGTGGTTGGCGATTTCCGCCGCTTCGGTCGGAGTCGCTCCACAGGCGAGACCGAGGGTAAAGAGAGCGATGGCCGTATCACCTGCGCCCGAGACATCGAACACCTCTCGCGCCTTGGTGGGGATGTAATGTGGCGTTCCTTTCCCCTGGAAAAGCATCATGCCGTGTTCGCCAAGAGTGATCAGGACATTTTCTGTTTCCCATTTCTTACGAAGTGTTTCACCGACTCGCTTCAGGTCCGCGTCTCGCGAAGGCACGGGGTCCGGATCGCCGATGGGAATACCTGCAGCGCGAAAAGCTTCAGTGCGGTTCGGCTTGATTACTGTCAGGCCGCGCCATTCGATCAAGTTAGTGGGATTGGGGTCCGCTGCGAGGATCTTGCCGGCTGAGCGCGCAGCATCTGCGATTTTCGAAACCAGGTCGGTCGATAAAAAACCTTTGCCGTAGTCTTCGAAAATAATGGCGTCGGTTTCCGGAATATCCTTTCGAACAGCAGCCACGACCTCTTCAATTTGCTGTGCCGACAGCCCGACAAACTTTTCGCGGTCGACACGAACGACTTGTTGTTGGCGCGCAATGATGCGGGTTTTGACAATGGTATGAAACGTCGCTTCTGCCACCGCGTTCAAGGTATCGATCTTTTGTTCGGACAGTAACTCCCGAAGTTGCTCGCCGCTGCGATCCTTGCCCAGTAGCCCGATGATCGCAACACGGTCCACGAACTCGCGCAAGTTGCGGGCAACGTTGGCGGCGCCGCCGGGGTAAAATGATTCCCCTGTCACCTCGACAACGGGAACGGGCGCCTCAGGGGAAATGCGGCCGACCTTTCCCCAGACAAATTCATCGAGCATCAGATCACCGATTACGGT
>QHRI01000204.1:7897-9785 GCA_003221375.1 Verrucomicrobiota bacterium | reverse complement strand
CCGGAACCCCGAATATTTCGTGGAGCTCGATTGCCGAACAGCTTGAAAAATGTTTATTAACCTTTCAAATAGCAATTCCAAACGATTACTCCTCTGGATATCAGCTTGTCGCGACTGAAATGCTCGGCAGGATTCGGTCTCACCCAAACAGAATTATTGATAATATGGTGTCGCCCAACAACTCATTGCACCTGACGCATCCTCGGGTTCCTCGCTCCGCTCGGCGCCCTGCGGTGCGCCGGTGAATTCGGGCGTTAGGCGATAAGGAAGCGAGCGGGACTAGAAAGCGCGTGATTGACAAGACCAGAAGACTGTTACTGGTACTCGCTATCTTAAGGATTGGACAATCGCATCAGTCTTTGCCTCCTTCAGGGGAATGTAAACAGATTATATAAAGGAGAATTCTTATGAGACGAACACTCGTTATAGCCGTCCTGGCCTTTACAGCGGCCTCTATCGCCCCAGGGCAAAAGCAGAGCGCAAGCGGGGATCAAAGAAGCAGCGTTGAGCAGGCGATAAAACAACTGGATAATGAACGCATTCAAGCGCAGATCGGTGCTGACGCGGTGGCCCTTGATCGCATCTACGCGGATGATTTTATCGGCGTAGGACCAAGCGGCACAGTGAGAACCAAGCCACAGGTGATTTCGGATTTCACGTCCGGTAATTTGAAATTTCAGTCTATCACCACCGACGAGGTTCAGGTGCGCGTCTACGAAAACACCGCGGTGGAGACTGGCCTCTCAACGATGGTTGGGCAAGACAAAGGCAAAGCCGTCCCCCGAGACACTCGGTTTACCAGGGTATGGGTAAAGCAGCAAGGGCGCTGGCGGTTGGTTGCCAACCACTACTCGTTACGGATTACGCAGCGTTAACGTAGACTGACGGAGCCATGATCGTCGTTACAGCACGCTTAACCAAGCGCTGGAGCGAGCCGCCGCCCGGGGCGTGTTCACGTTTTCAGATGATTAAAACAGTTTCAGTCGAAGCCACGCTCGCTCTCGGCGGCGGTCGCTCAGCCTGGTCTCGTTAGACCTATGCGTGTCACGCATCGGGTAGTCGCGTTTGCAGCACTGTTACTGGGCGAGCAGATAATGGCTCAAGCTCCCGCGCCGACCTACCCGACAAGTCTATCGCCTTCCCCTGCGGCAACTGTCTCAGAAGTGAAACCCACTGGAAAGAATACGGCCGCTCAAAACTCGAGACTCGGCAGCCTTTTGAAACAAGAAGGCTTCGGACTGGTGAAACTTCAGCGCAAGGACCTGGACAACCAAAAGGCGCACAGGAACCAGCCGAAACATCTCATTATTGATGTAGAAGTTAATCGGGTGAGCGGTTGGTTCATGGTCGATACTGGTACGCCAACAACCAACATTGCACGAGATCGGCTCGAGAAATTCGGTCTGGCCGAGCAAAAGACTTCTTCTCAGGTCACCAGTCCACTCGGATCGTCTTCTGACAAATTCTATGGCACCGCAACACTGAACACGCTTGCCATGGGCAATTGCGTGATTCAGGACGTCCTGGTGCTAATTGACGCGATTCCATTCGTGGACGGCGTTCTTGGATCCGAGGACATGCATAGAATTGGTGCGGTGTTGGATTGCGCCGAGCCAGCGCTCTACTACGCACCTCGGGGACCTAATAGCGATACAACCAGCAAATTGGCGGCGACGCTACAAAGTAATGGCTTCACGCAGGTCCCTATGCGTTTAACTTCAGACCATCGCCTCGAAGTTGCTTGTTCCATCGATGGCGTGCCTTCGACCATCATTGTTGACACCGGTTCGTTGGCCACTTGCGTGGATAAGAGCATCGCGATCAAGGCAGGAATCAAAATGAAGCGAACGAGAACCGAGCTGATCGGGTCGGGAGGGGCGAGCGCATC
>QHRI01000204.1:0-7831 GCA_003221375.1 Verrucomicrobiota bacterium | reverse complement strand
CTTCTTGGGATTGGCGAGCTCGTATCCAACTGTGCAATTATTGATGTCAGCGGCTTAAGCATGTATCTGCGCCATCCGAGTAAGCGACGTTGAAATTGCGCTGGCCGCGCGCCGACGACAAACTCACAGCGTTTCTCCAACTTGAACAATGAGGAACTTTCGATGAACATTGGTCGTTGGGCTACTCTATTGGCTGTATACCTCCTTAGCTTGGGTTGCCAAAGGCAAGTCGCGGACAAGGGGGCGCCGCCATTTCGGATTGTTGCTACCGATGCCGGTTTCGAAGCACCTGATAGGCTCGCTGCCGGGTTGCGTCACATCGTTTTCGAGAATCACGGAACTGAGATACACGAAGGCATGCTCGTTAAGCTGCCCAAGGGGATGAGCGCGGCCGACTATGTGGCAGCCGTCAAGAAGGGATCCCTTTTCCCGGAAGGGGCCTTGGATTATTCCGGTCTGGGGTTAACCTCACCTGGCGTAACCGCCGAGATGTGGTCGAGAGTGGATCCCGGGCAGTACATCATCATTTGCTGGAATAAGGGGCACGACAAAACCACGCCGGTTCACAGTTTCACCGTCGAGGAAACCGGTGCAGCCGATGATCGGCCGCCAAAAGAAGATGTGGTGATGAAGTTGTTCGATTATCGGTTCGAGCTCGACCGCGCGTTGCGCAGGGGAGTACAGGTCATCCGAATCGAAACACCTGGTCCTAACATGCACGAGGTAGACATCTACCGTCTCCATGAAGGCAACACCGTGGAAGACCTAAAGCGCTGGCGGAAACAACATGAGGACAGCCCTTCGCCCGCGGAAGCCTTAGGCGGCGTGCTCGACAGCCATGACATCGACAGAATCGTCTGGCTGCGAAAAGAGTTCGTTCCGGGGCGTTACGTGCTGCATTGTGAGATGCCGGTAACAAATACCAAGCTGACTCATGCTGATGTCGGAATGGTGCGCGAGATCGAGATCAAGTAAGTAATCGCCGATCATCCGACAACGTGCACGTTCCTGTAGACGCTACAGCCAATGCCAGTCGGCTCGACGAAAAGAAACTATGGTCTCTACTCCTATGGCACAGAAATACAGGTTACTACTCACCTTGATAGTGATGCTCACTCTCGGCGGTTTCATGACCGCTTTCGAGATCATGCCATGCGCATCATGGCGAAATATGATTTCAAGATCGTTGCCACCTGGGAATCCAAAAAGGATAACCGGACCGAGTTCGTTTATCTGCTTGAATGGCCTGACAAGGAAACCATGACCGATCGCTGGAGGAAATTCCTGCAGGATCAGGAATGGATTAAGATCAAGAAGGAGACAGGCGAAATGAACGGACCGCTCGTGGGCGAGATCCAGGATCGGACTTTGTATCTAACGGACTATTCACCGCGCGAGGTGTTGGCAAAATGAGGGCGCCGTTGCGATGGCCGCCGGCCATTCTTCAGGCCCAATAATTGGAACCGCGTTGCTGCGTCGAGCCGCGCTTCGTGTCACTCTCCCTGGCACGGCGACACAGCGCCGTAGCTACAGCGCAAACTTGGGTGCCTAAAAATTTCTCAAAAAAAAAGCTTGCGCGTGATCTGGTGTTATAGTTAACTATATCACTATATGAGGCAGATTGAGCAATCAACGGAGCCGCGCACAGCTTTGGGACCAAGGGGGTTTGGAGCACAGGATGAATCGTGAATGGAATGATAATCAGCCCATTTATCGACAGCTCCGCGACCATGTCGTCCATATGATACTCGAGGGCGTACTCAAAGAAGGTGATCCCCTGCCGTCGGTGCGCAATGTCGCCGCCGAATACCGGGTCAATCCACTCACCGTTCTGAAGGCTTATCAGGAATTGGTCGACGAGGGATTGGTCGAAAAACGGCGCGGCCTCGGAATGTTCGTCAAGGAGGGCGCCCACAAATCATTACTCAAGGGCGAGCGACAGAAATTTCTTTCCGAACATTGGCCCAGAGTACACGCAACCATTCAGCGGCTCGGACTGAATCCAAAAGAATTACTCGATGCCGCAGCCCGCAATTCAAACAGAAAGGAGGGTCGCTAGCCCTATGGCAACGATAGAAGCACGCGGCCTTCGCAAAACCTTCCGCACAACTGTCGCGCTCGACGGCATCGATTTGCGCGTCGAAGAAGGGCGCATTCTCGGACTTATCGGTCCCAATGGCGCAGGCAAAACTACGGCGCTCAATGCAATTCTCGGCCTCACTTCATATGAGGGAGAATTGAAGGTGCTGGGACGCGATCCATGGACTGAGCGCGACCATCTCATGCAAGATGTCTCTTTCATTGCTGATGTTGCAGTGCTGCCGCGTTGGATTCGCGTCACGCAGCTGCTCGACTACGTCGCCGGTGTGCATCCGCGTTTCGATCGCGCGAAAGCAGAGAGTTTTCTGGCGAGGACTACAATCAAACGCACGAGCAAGGTAAGAGAATTGTCGAAAGGGATGGTAGCCCAGCTCCACCTAGCCCTGGTCATGGCGATCGACGCGAAATTGCTGGTGCTGGACGAGCCAACGCTTGGACTGGACATCCTTTATCGCAAACAATTTTATGATTCGCTGCTGAACGATTACTTCGATCGCAGCCGCACGATCGTCGTCACCACGCACCAGGTGGAAGAGGTCCAGGATGTCCTTACCGATCTCATGTTCATCAACCGCGGCCGGATCGTCCTCCAGTGCAGCATGGAGGAATTCGACTTGCGCTATCTGGAAGTAATGGTCAATCCCGAACAGGTCGCGGCAGCGCGTGCACTGAAGCCGATTCATGAGCGTTCTGTCTTTGGCCGCAGTGTCCTGCTATTCGATCACGTGGATCGCGGCCAACTCGCTGCGCTTGGTGAAGTACGCAGACCCAGCATCGCCGACTTATTCGTAGCCGTAATGAGCGATAACACAAGTACACCAGCACCGCTCCCCCATATGGCTACAACACCCCAGGTAACTCGATGAATAGTCAATCGAATAACACGCCAGAGTCTGCCGGGAGCAACGCGCCCGGCTACACCGCCCCCGCGATCAGCGCCCCCGGCTACAACCATTCTTCTACGACGCCTTTTAATTGGTCAGTGCGGCGCGAGTTATGGGAGAACCGTTCGATCTACGTCGCGCCGCCCAGCAGCGGGCCATGATCGGAGCGCCATACGATGTGGCAGCGATGATGTTAATCTTCACCGCCTTCATCGTCGGTGTGTTCTACTGTCTCGACGCGCTGCACAGCGAACGTCGCGATCGCAGCATCCTGTTTTGGAAATCGCTTCCGGTTTCGGATCTCACAACCGTTCTCTCGAAGGCGACTATCCCGCTCGTGGTTCTACCAGTGATTATCTTCGCCATCATCATTCTTTTGCAGTTCCTCATGTTGTTATGGAGCAGCGCAGTTCTGCTATCGAGCGGTCTTGCCGCGACGACGTGGACACGTTTCAATTTGTTCCAACAATCGCTCATCCTGCTCTACAGCCTGATTGTGATTGCGCTCTGGCATGCGCCGATCTACGGCTGGGCCTTGCTGATTTCCGGATGGGCGCGGCGGGCGACCTTTCTTTGGGCGGTATTGCCGCTGCTCGCGATCGGCGTTCTTGAGAAGTTTGCGTTCGACACTTCGCATTTTCTATCGATGCTGAAAAATCGCGTGTTCGACGCCGGCGACACGGCTTTTGCATTCCGGCCGCACCACGGACTAGCAATTGATTCACTGGCCCAACTCACACCTCGAAGATATGTCGCCACGCCGGGTCTCTGGATTGGACTGGTAGTCGCCGCTGCATTTGTAGCCCTGGCAGTTTGGCAACGGCGCTATCGAGGACCGATCTGATTCGTAACCATGAGGTCGCCTAATCTTTGCACAGAAAGCCGCGATTGTAGGGCAAGCGCATCGCTTGCCAATTCTGAGACGGCACGCGGCGCGCCTGCCCTACACATGCACACCTAATGCGAGCAATTAGATTGCCTAACGAAATCCATGCATCCTACCGTTAAGGCCGGACGGATCGCCGGCGCCGTGTATCTGTCGATGGTAATCACCGGGCCATTTAGTCTTATTTACGTTCCCAGCAAGCTCATCGTGCACGGAAACGCGACCGCGACGGCAGCCAATATCTTGGCGCACGCTACCATGTTTCGCTTCGGAATCGTGGCCGGGCTGTTTGGTCAGATTATTTTCATCTGCCTCGCCGTCGCCCTCTATCGATTGCTGGGCGACGTAGACAAAATATGGGCGCGAATGATGTTCGGATTCGTTCTCGTTGCCGCCGCTGTCGGATTCGTGATTGAACTGAATAATCTCGGCGCGCTAATTCTTTTCCGCGGCGGCGAGTTCCTTTCAGTATTCGACAAAGCACAGCTGGATGCTTTGGGCATGTTATTCATTCGCTTGCACGGCCAGGGAAACATGATCGCTGAGATCTTTTGGGGACTGTGGCTGTTTCCCTTCGGCCTGCTGGTCTTCCGGTCCGGATTCCTGCCGCGATGGATCGGTGTTTGGCTAATGATCAACTGTTTCGGTTATCTCGTTCTTTTCATAACGGCGTTGTTCTTTCCGGCCTACAACGACAAGGCCTTTCTCTATCTGCAGCCTGTCTTATTCGGCGAGCTGGCAATCATGCTCTGGCTCCTGATCAAAGGCGCAAAGGTCACACCTTCTGCAGCCGCCAGGGCACAGTTGAAGACTGCATGAACAGAATCGACAAATCACAAAACGTGGCTGCAAAAGTCGCTGGTGTCAGCGGATTGCTAGCTGTGGTGATCGTAGTGTTTGGAAACTATGTCTTGCTTGGCCCGTTGGTCGTCCCGGGTAAAGCTGCGGAGACGGCGCAGAACTTTCTGGCGCATCCGACGCAAGTTCGAGCGGCGCTCACCTGCTTCCTTGCCTACGGCCTAACTGTTGTGGTCCTACTTGCGGCGCTTTATGTGATTCTTAAACCGGTAGATCGGCTTCTCGCGTCAATTGGCGCGCTCTTCCGTCTTGTGTTCGCTTTGTTGTGGCTTCTTACAACACTAAATCTCCTCGGAGCGCTGCGGCTCCTGGGTAACGCGCCTTACTTGCAATCTTTCGAAGCAGATCGCTTACAGGTGCTGGCCAGGCTACAGATCGCAGCAAGTTTCGACGATTACTATGTCGGCCTTCCGTTCTTCGGATTGGCCGCGACTCTCTGTGCTTACTTGTGGTTTAAGTCAGGTTACATTTCACGAAGCCTGGCCGCTTTTGGTATGATCGCGTCTGCGTGGTGCGTGATCTGCGCCTTTGTTTTCCTGCTTTTCCCTCACTTCAACGAGGTCGTTAACGACTACTGGTTCGATTCGCCGATGGCCATTTTCGAACTCGTTGTAAGCTTATGGCTCTTGTTTAAAGGGCTGAAAGCCAGAGATCTTAGCGGAGCTGACTGTGTCGACGACGGCTCAGGTAAATCCATTTCACTACGGTTACCTGTGTTTCTCTAAATCTATGAAGATAATTAAACGCATTCTAAAATGGGCTGTAAGCATCATTCTCATCGCGTTGATCGTCTGGTTTGAGATAGCCTACTGGACGTCGAGCAATGACTGCCAGCTCTACTCGGCTGCTCCTACTAATCCTATGAAAGCGGTTGTGTACTGTAATTACGGTGTGCCAAATCTTAAGTTTCAAGAAATCGAAAAGCCAACGCCGGCCGACGATCAACTTCTGGTAAGAGTTCGCGCGGCTTCCGTTAACCCCCTCGATTGGCACTTTATTGAAGGCACACCGTACGTCATGCGTGCAATGGGCGTAGGTTTGCGTAAACCCAAGGACACAAGGCTGGGTGTCGATTTCGCGGGGACGGTTGAAGCAGTCGGCAAGAACGTCACACGGTTCAAACCGGGCGACGAGGTATTTGGCGGGAGAACGGGGGCCTTTGCCGAATATGTATGCGTCCGCGAGTCTCGAGCAGTGGCGTTGAAGCCGGCTAACATTACATTTGATCAAGCTGCTTCTGTTCCGATTGCGGCAATCACAGCATTACAGGGCGTTCGAGATAAAGGAAAGGTCCAGGCGGGTCAGAAGGTCTTGATCAACGGCGCGTCTGGAGGTGTAGGCACGTTCGCTGTGCAGATCGCGAAATCATATGGCGCAGATGTCACTGGCGTATGTAGCACCCGCAACCTCGATCTTGTCCGATCACTCGGTGCAGATCACGTGATTGATTACACGAAAGAGGATTTTACCAAAGGCGATCAGCGTTACGATGTGATTCTGGACAACGTTGCAAACCATTCATTGTCCGAATGCAGACGTGTTTTGAATCTGGACGGGAAATACGTCTTGATCGGAGGAGGAGGAGTTAACGAGAGCCGATGGGTCGGGCCGGGACTTACTCATGCACTCAAAGCAATGTTCTTATCAAAATTCGTAAGTCAGAAGATGGGCATGATGCTAGCGGAGCTCAACCACGACGACCTGGCATATGTCGCCGATCTCATGCAATCAGGCAAAGTCACGCCGGTCATTGACCGCACCTACAAGTTAAGCGATCTGGGTGATGCGATCCGTTATCTTGAACAAGGCCATGCTCGAGGAAAAGTGGTTATAAGTGTGGACTAACAACGCCTTGATCCTGTAGCCGCCTCGCTGTGTCGAGGCGTTCGCGTGCTTTTGCTGATTCAACACGGCGACACAGCGCCGTGGCTACAAGACTGTCATTCGTCCGGGTTCACTTCCCCTTCATTTGAAGGCGCTGACGGGTCTTGTGCCAAAGCGTGAATGGTTTGCCGCCCATAAATAGTGGCCTTTTGCCTGCCGCGGTTGACGAGAATCACGACACCTAGCTTTTTCTGCGGGGCGAACCCTATGTAGGTTGAAGTGTTATTGAGTCCACCGTTCTTGTCGATGATGGTGAAGTTGCCTGCGCTGACGATCTGCCAGGCGAGACCTATCGTTAAGCGCGGGCTGACAGTAAAGATACCTTGATGAGCGAAGGCCATGGCATTTTCGATCGGCCCATGTCCGGGAAGCTCTCCGAGGTTAGCGGCCAGGAAGGTGGCCATGTCGCGTGACGATGAATAGATCTGGCCCGAGCCTGGCCACTGGAAAGTTCCTCCCTCCATACCGGGTCGTCCGCGCGATCTACCCGATGGATTGTAACCCTGCACTGCGCGGCCAAGCAAGTCGCGAGGCAAAGGCAATGCGGTCGACGTCATCCCCAGCGGGCCGGTTAGGCGTTGGTGCATCAAGGCTGCGAACCGTGTGTTGAACCGACGTTCGAGAGCCACCCGGAGCAGCACCATGGCAGCATCGGAATAGAGGTATTGTTGCCCAGGTTCGTGGTTCGGACTCGCCTTCCAGGAATTGAGGAAGCGAACAAAATCTGGCCAGGTATATCTGCCTTTATGCCACGTCTCGTATTCTTGCGGCCTGTTCGGTAAGCCGGAACTATGACTGGCAAGCTCTCCTAATGTTATCCGACGGACGTCACCACCACGCTGTAACTCCGTGATATATTTGGCAACCGGATCGTCCAAGCTCAGCTCGCCGTTTTTTACCGCTTGTGCAAGCAGTGTAGTCGCGAACACCTTTCCTACAGAACCGAGATTAAAGATCGAGTCGGCCGTGACCGGGCGGTTCTGAGCGTTGTCAGCCATGCCGTAGTTGAAGAATGAAGTTTTACCATTCATCCGAACCGCGACAGCAACTCCTCCTCCCTCGCCATTCTTCGGTAAGATCGGTTGAACCTTTTCCTTAACGATCTGTTCAATGTTGACCTGGGCGTGCAAGGGAGCAGCACTTAGCAGCGCCCAAATTATTGTGGTAATGAGCAAATCTGTTCGCGTCATGGGCGAGATTCTTAACTGCTCTGAGCAAT
>QHRI01000203.1 GCA_003221375.1 Verrucomicrobiota bacterium | reverse complement strand
CCGGAATCTGCGCGGCCATTCCGCCCATCGCGAAAGTGCCTCGCCGATGGCACGTCTTAATGCAGAGCAGGGAGTACGAATGCATGAAATGCGTGGTCATGGTGATCAAGGCGCGGTCGGCCAGTAGAAAATCGCGCTTGTTCCGAAACCGTTTAATACACGAGAAGATGTAGTCCCAGCGACCGCAGTTGAGCCCGGACGAATGATCGCGTAATTCGTATAGAATTTCGTCCATCTCAAAGGCGGCCGGAATTGTCTCGACCAAGACCGTGGCGCGAATAGTACCGTACGGAATGCTCAACTCTTCCTGCGCCAACACAAAGACGTCGTTCCAAATGCGCGCCTCGAGGTGGCTCTCCATCTTGGGCAGATAGAAATAAGGACCGCTTCCACGCGCGATCAGTTCCTGCGCGTTGTGGTAAAAAAACAATCCAAAGTCGAAAAGGCCCCCGGCGGCTGGTTCGCCATCGATCAGCACGTGCTTCTCCATCAAATGCCAGCCGCGCGGCCGGGGCATAAGCACGGCGACTTGCTCATTGAGCTTGTACTCTTTTCCTTCGGGATTGGTGAAATCAATTGTGCCGCGAATGGCGTCGCGCAAATTGATTTGACCTTCCACCATGTTCCTCCAGGTCGGCGCGTTCGCGTCTTCAAAATCCGCCATGAAAATCTTTGCGCCGGAATTCAGCGCGTTGATAACCATCTTGCGATCGGTCGGCCCGGTGATTTCGACCCGGCGGTCCTGGATGTCGCCCGGGATCGGCGCACACTTCCAGTCGCCCTCGCGGATCTGTTTCGTCTCCGGCAAGAAGTCGAGCCCTTCGCCGTGATCAAGCCGTCTCTGCCGTTCCTGCCGGCGCTCGAGACATTGCTTGCGCCGCGTGCCGAACTGACGTTGCAGCTTTGCGACAAAGGCGAGCGCTTCCGGAGTTAA
Organism: Verrucomicrobiota bacterium; assembly: GCA_003221375.1. GTDB lineage: Bacteria > Verrucomicrobiota > Verrucomicrobiia > Chthoniobacterales > UBA10450 > Udaeobacter. Next base: position 7,587 of record QHRI01000203.1, on the reverse strand, counting down.
GATTTCAGAAAGAGCCGGTGTGATCTCTCCCAGGACTTCCACGCCGGAGGGCAGGGGACTGCGACTTGCCTTGGCCTTGGTGGAAGGAGTGGTCATAAAGATGAAAACACTACCTTACAATTCGCGGCCGCGCTGTTACTTTCGCGCGTCGGACAAGGAAGAAATATGACAGGGGGCGACCTGAAAGAAATCAAGCTACCTCGCTCCTCGGAATGATTACCTGGGCGCCGATGGGAGTTGGCCGCCTGATCGCGAGAACGCGAAGAAACTGCAGCTCAGTGCCGACGAGTGGAACCGGATCGAAGAGCTCGTGCGATCTTGACAACACATCTCGGAATGGATTAGCGAACGTCCTGGTAATGGAGACGGACCTCGCTCAATTAGCTCACGATCGATTTGAAATTGCTGATGCCCTGCATCGTTACGCTTTTGGTCTCGATCATGGTGATGCCGATTCGCTGAGGTCGGCATTGACGGAGGATTGCCATTTCGATTTCAGACCCGCGGGAAGAAAACTCGAGATCGATTTTCCGCTACTGAGTGGTCGCGACGCTATCTTGAACGGGGTTCTTCCATTTATCGGTCCGCTCGATACCAGTCACAGTGTAAGCAATCTCCAAATCGAGATTAGCGGTGATACAGCTACCTTGTATGCCTACGTTTTGTCGCAGCATTTCCTGCCGCGCGAGGGTTCGCGCCGTGGCTCAGAATACGCATTGTTGATGAATCGCTATGATTGCAACCTGATGCGCGATGGCGATAAGTGGCGCTTCAAGAGCATAACGATTGATAATGCCTGGGCGCTCGGGAACCCGGAAATTCTCAATGCCCTTGCCAGTCGCCTCGCGCTGAGAACAAAATCGAAAAAGACTGGGTAGAAGACTCATCACGAAGATGCCCAGAGCATCGCCTAGTCGGCGCTTCGGGCGTAATCGATGCGACGCGCCGCAAAAAAAGTGGCTATCGCAAAAGACTGCGGCGTCAGATCTCGACATTTGGACGATCAAAACCAGAGAGCGGAGCGCGGAGAATAGCAGATGATGCGACATTAAGGCCGCAGCGCGACGAGCGATTGCGCGTTGATGTTTAGTTGCATAAAACTATTCTGATGTTCGAAACATATGAGCATGCATCCATTTGGAGAGGCCGAGTTAAAGAACGCAATCGCCGCCCGCTTCTACGCCGTAAACGGAACGCATCCCATGACCGCAGACGACGATGCATACGTTCGCAAGTGGTATATTAGCGTTGAAGAACTGGCGCGACGTGCCGGCGTCCAACCTTCTGAACTTCGCCGTTTGATACTAGCGAATCGATTACCACTTCCGAGTTACATCCTAACAGATGGGACTCAAATGGTTGCTCGCGATCTGCTTGAATTGCCACGACGAGCAGGAGGTTATGATGAGCTTCCCGAGTGGTTCGCGCAGCACTTTGAATCGACACGGGACGCTGTTCGTGAATGGGACGGTTATCTGAGAGGGCATTACGTTTGTCTCCGACAAGTGTTACCGGAGACGATCCGACGGAAAGAAGAATTGGTAAAAGCAATCAAGGCTGCCACCGCAGAGCCTCGGCCTGATAACCATGCATGGATTGAGGCGCTGCATCGGCTTGTCGACGAACTGGACACTTTAGAACCTCCGTTTGCAGCGTACGATCGACTCCGATTCGGCGGGCCGATCTCACGCGACACTTGCATCGATGCAATCCGGGAACGATTTCCGCGCCCAGCGCAGTGCGCGGTGGGTTAAAATGTTTAAGCGTTAAAGAATTGAAGAGTTGAACCGGAATTTCTTTTCGACTCGGAGCCGGCGAGGATTTTCTGAAAGTGCGGATTGTTTCCAAGCAATTCCTATTCGAACGTATCGGCAGATCGGAAAGCGATCGGAAAAAGTCACAGGAAAGGCCATAGATGACCGACGAGCACATTGAAAAGACCAAATCAGCAATTGAGTCTGCCGAAAATATCCCGGCTGATAGGAAAGCCGAGTTACTAGATTTGCTGTCGAAGCTCAAGCCAGCCATCGCCAAGGTTTCGGAGACGCATCATGAGGATGCCCGGAGCATCGCGCGCTTGGTCGAGGCTTCGGCCCACGAAACGATTCGCCCCGAGAAAAAACCGGAACACGCCAACCGACTTTTGTACGAATTGAAGCAATCTGCGCAAAATTTTGAAGCAACGCATCCGCACCTCGCCGCGTTTGTGAATCAATACAGTACATTGCTGTCTGCTTTAGGTATTTGACCGCTTTCGAGCGCAGCCGATCTAAAAAACGCTAATGCATTCGTCGGCGGAATCGATGGCAAACCGGAGTCGTGAGCCATCGCTAAGCCTCAGGGAGATGCTATTCGAGGGCGTACAAGAACCCGTCAGTGCTTCCGAAGTAAACGACGCCGTTCGCGACCAGCGGTGAAGAAAAAATTGAGCCAACACTAACCTGTTGATCCTCAGCGAGGATCGGAGCTTCGCCCCAGTTATCGAAGAACAAAAGCGGCTGATTGAATCTGCGATCGGCAGTCAAGACCCAACCTTTGTTTTGTTTCGATGCGTCCGTCTGGTAATCCCAGAGTAACTCGCCGGTGTTCGCGTCGCGTGCTTCCAGAGTTCCGTTCAATACTCCGATAAAAGCAATGTCGCCGGCGATCGCGGGTGAAGAAAACATGTACGCCTTGCCTTGTTGGCGCACGAGCGATTTGCCAGTGAAAGCATCAACCATGTGATAAAGACTCGAGTCGGATGTAGCGAAGAAGACTTTTCCTTGCGTTACGGCCGGCGAAGTATTGACCCAGCTGAGCGCGTTATCGAATCGCCATTTTTCTTTCCCAGTGGCGGCGTCGAGCGCATAGACCTGCGCATCCCGACAACCAGTGTAAACGGTTCCTTCAATTACCGCGGGCGAAGATTGGAAGCCGACTTGATTGTGGACGAGCGGATCTTCGCCGCCGTGGAAACGCCATTTCTCTTTGCCGGTCTTCGCGTCAACGGCGTAAAAATAACTGTCCCAACTCCCCACAAACACCACGCCGTTTACAAATGCGGGAGAAGCATGCACCACATCACCAGTTTTGAATTTCCAACGCAAATCGCCGGTCGCCGCATCGAGCGCATAGAGATTGCTGTCGCCGCTGCCAAAATAAACTGCGCCGTCCGCCACTACCGGGCTCGACAGATAGATATCGAACGGGTCGGCAATGGTTTGATTTTTCGGCTGCATGCCGTGCAGACCTTTCGCTTCAAAACGCCGCTCGCCCTCAGTGGCGAACTTCCATTTCAAGGCGCCGGTCTCGGCATTGAAGGCATAAAAGTTGCCGTCATAACTGGTGACATAGACGATCCCGCCCGCGACCGCGGGAGTAGAAGGTACCGGGCCTTTTGTCGAACGCTTCCAAATTTGACGCCCAGTTTCCGCATCAATCGCATAAACATTTCCGTCGTCGCTTCCGAAATAGATTCTCTTATTCTCTATCACGGGGGAGGACATAATTCGATTGCCAGTCGCGAACTTCCATTTCACGCGATGAAACTGGCGCGGTCCCTGGCCGGTATAGACGCCGGAGTGCGCCGGGTCACCGCGAAACATCGACTGCCCTTGTGTAAAGCCGACCGGGAAAGCGAAGAGAAACAACGCCAGGGTAAAAACACGCGAAGCGGATTCGATGGAAATTCGTCCGATGCGTTGGACTTTCATCACGAAATTCATTTTGATTTGCGCAAGATCAGCGGCACATAACCGATCCCAGTTTGATGCGAATCGATAGTAATCAGGTCACCTTCTTGCGTAACAAGATCGACCGGCAAATTGTTCACCTTCTTGCCGATGACAACGAGTTCAGCCGTCGCGCTATTTTGAGCGCGATTGACAAGCTTGAGCGTGACATGGCGCGGAGTCCCAAAAATCTGATATTCGCCTTTCCACTCGCCCTCGATTTCTTTCGCGACAAGCGTGCTGCGAAGGGGCGCTTCCACCTGAGGCGCCCCGATTTTTTTGAGAATGAATGCCCCCCGATTCCCAGCCTGTATAAAATCACCGGACAAAGTCCCGTCATCGCCAAAGTGGCCTTTGAAAGTCGCTTCTAAACCCCGGCTAGTTTTGATTCCAAAAAACGCGCCCGAATCTTGTACTGCAATGTCGACCAATTGCGCGCCTTGGATATTCAACCCCGAAATAGTGATAGAACCGTGCCACGGGTCGTCTCCCGCCTTAGCAAGATCGACAACTACTTGCAGTTCTCTTCCGGGAATCTGCACCGCACCATCCCACCGGCCACTCGCCCTGTCCTCCGCGCTGCAAATGAGCGCAGAGGCAAAAACAAACAGGACAACGAGACGCATCGCGCGGAACCGTTCGCAAATCTTGATAATCATGCAACGAACAAACGTAGGACATAAATCAGAGACTCCAGGCCACGGGACACTTTGCCAAAAAAGTAGCTATCGAAATGGCAGAAGTGTTTTTAACTATTTCTGGAAGGGATTTCAGATGACATGACTGCAAAATACCCGGGGGTTGATGGATACGTTGGCAACACGCCGTTGATTCGTTTACGACGCCTCTCAGAGCTGACTGGTTGTGAGATTCTGGGAAAGGCGGAATTCATGAATCCAGCCGGCTCGGTGAAAGATCGAGCCGCCTACGGAATTATCACCGACGCAGAACAACAAGGTTGGCTGAAACCAGGCGCGACGATCGTTGAGGGAACCGCCGGTAATACTGGGATCGGTCTCGTCGTGATCGGGCGCGCGAGAGGCTATCGCACCGTTATCGTGATTCCGAATAATCAGTCGCCGGAGAAAATGCATTTGCTCCGAACACTCGGCGCGGAGGTAAAAGCGGTGCCCGAAAAGCCGTACAAGGATCCGGAAAATTACAATCACATCGCGCGTCGCCTCGCAGAAGAGCGCGGCTGGTTCTGGGCGAACCAGTTCGATAATACCGCTAATCGCGATGCGCATTACCGCAGCACCGGTCCTGAAATCTGGAAACAAACCGAAGGTAAAATCAGCGCATTTGTCGCAGCAGTCGGCACCGGCGGCACGCTGGCCGGTGTCAGCGGTTATCTCAAAGAACAGAATCCGGAGATAAAGATTGTCTGCGCTGATCCGTACGGCGCGGCAATGTGGTCGTGGTTTACCAATGGCAATCTGGAGACAAACGACGGCGATTCCATTGCCGAGGGGATCGGTCAGGGCCGTGTCACAAAGAATATCGAAGGCATCAAGGTCGATCGAGCTTATCGGATTCCCGATCAGACTGGCCTAACGATTGTCTACGATCGTCACTGTCCTTTGCGATTCAGGCCACAAATATCAATCAACACTCTTCAATCGCGATTGGCTCGCTTCCAATCACCTGGATCCAGACCTTCCGCTGGAATCGATTCTCGAACGGTAAAGCAATGTAGCCGCCTCGCTGTGTCGAGGCGCACGCTTCGTTTCTTGCTTTTGCAGCACGGCGACGCAGCGCCGTGGCTACACGTTCACGTATGGTTCGAGATCTCGCTAATCTCTGATGTCTTTTTCTATCAAAATTGCCTCCAGTTTTTGATTCTTTTAAGGGGGCCGCAACGCCGCCCGCATCCGATAGTACTATAGAGGGTGACGCATATTCTTATTAAGCGTCCAGGGATCCTTGGGAAGGGCATTCGCCCTCGCAGAACACTAAACGAGGAGGGAATTACTACGATGAAAAAGTTTCTGTTGATTGCATTGATGGCGTGCGGATTGGCTTTCGTGCCCGTCCAGCGCTCTGACGCGCAAGTGTCAGTAGGGGTCGGGTTCGGCTATCCGAGCTATGGGTATCGTTACTATCCTTCTTATGGATATGGCTATTACCCGTACGGGTACTATCGACCATACCGATACTATGGTTATGGTCCGTCGTATTATCGGTACTACAATGGGTACAATGGCTATCGAGTTTACCGTCATCACCGCCATCATCGCTACTATCATTACTAAGTTGACGTGAAGACATTGATGCCTCGGAGCTGGCTCGGACACGATTTCGAGCCAGCTCTTTTTTTGGCTAACTCATTATTGGCAACCGCACGACTATTCCTATCGGGTTTTCGATACAGGGAATGGCCCCAGCGCCCGAGGAAATGCCGGCTGGGATCTTATTCCACGCAAACCGCCGGATAAAAAGCGCTACCTGTTGTCTACAACCAGGTCTGCACGAAGCCGCCAAAATTTGGAAGAAGATCGCCTGCAGCGTGGATGAGCATAACAGCAAAGAGATTCTTAGTTCGAGCCCACACTATACCAAAAGCGAGTCCACTTACTGCGAGGACGACGATGCAGTAAGCAACTGCGTCGAGGGCGCTTGGATTTGCGCCGAGTCCTTCAACTTCGCCAGCATGGCGAAAGATAAAACCGGGCGCGTGCGCGAGGCCAAAAATCAGAGACATCATTACGATTCCACTTAGTTCGGATTTGAACGCAGCAGCGAAGCGCGTTTGGACGAGGGCGCGAAAGAAAAATTCTTCAACTAATCCGGCCTCGATAAACAGCCAAATGAAACAAAGCGGCAAACCGAGGACCAGTTGATAGCGGTTAAAGTGTCCTTGTCGAAATGAAGCGCCGCCGCCGCTGAGAAAATATTGGAAAATGAGGAAAGCGCCGCCCACAACAAGGACTACCGGTAGATGACTGCGGCGAAGTGCACGTACGCCTTGGCGCTGAATTCCGAAATCACGAAGCTTATAACCGAAGCCGTATCGAAAAATCACGAAAGGTATCGCGACGAAAACGACAAGCTTCTTTGCGAGTGTAATAAGAAACCTGGTCCGCGCGGAATCGATCCACGACGAAGGAAGATGCTGATCGATCCATTGCGGACCGCCGACCAGATAGATCGATAGGACAACGATGTATCCGATTAGAACGATTAATTGGGATTTGTTCGGCTTTACCGAAATCGAAAGGGGAATGGCGCGGCGAGTTGAGGCCCATGCAAGAAGGGGGAACACAATTCCGAAGACGATGAGAACAACAACAGCGCCACTGGCGTCGAAACCCTTCCTCTGCAAAAGGATCGCGAAGGCGCAGACATAAAGGATAAGGCCGCCGATAAGGATGGGGTTAAAAGCAAAACGCTGGGACCTGGATGTAGGGTGAAGCATTTCACCTGTTCGATGCGCTACAGAGTGCCCGTGGATTCAAACGAGTTTGGATAACCGGACTTCGCCATTCGCTGGTCACAGTGGCGGCCAGCGCGGCTCCACTACATGTTGGCGCGGCCAGCAGACGAGTCGTTTTGCCTACTGCTTGTCGTAAACGGCTACGTTCTTGAACTTCTTACCTTTTGCCGTGGTCCCGTTTATGGTGACCGTCCGGCTTTTGCCGTCCGCTGAGACGGCGATTTGGCCTGTTGCTGTGACTTTGCCGCTCTTCTTATTGGTGGTTGTCAGTGTGCGTTCATTTACCTTCGTGTAGGAACGAGCATCTGAGTTCGGGTCGCCGGTAACAGGAGAATCTTTGCCGTCGAATTTCCCTGACCACTCTGTGTGCTGCGGTTTACCCTTAGCATCGATGCCATCTGCCTTTATTTTCACCTGCCCGAACATGCTCGAGTAGACAACCTG
>QHRI01000051.1 GCA_003221375.1 Verrucomicrobiota bacterium | reverse complement strand
TGCGCCGGGCACTGAAGATTTTCGCAGCGCCAGGCAACGAACTGCGGGTCGCGGCGAATTGGACTTCCACATATCGGGCATTTTCGATGAACATGTTTGGCGAAATCGAAGGGCCTCGCGTCGCGCGGTCGTTTCGATTTAACAACTTCGACAACGGCCGGGATCACTTCGCCCGCTTTTTCGATGACCACCGTGTCGCCGATGCGGATGTCTTTGCGTTTGATTTCATCCTCGTTATGCAACGTTGCCCGCCCAACAGTGCTTCCGCTTACCAGCACCGGCTCCAACATTGCTACAGGCGTCAGAATTCCCGTGCGGCCGACTTGAATCACGATGTCATTCAGGCGGGTCTCCACGCGCTCAGCCTCGTATTTGTAAGCGATGGCCCATCTTGGCGATTTTGCGGTGAACCCGAGCCGCTCGCGTTGCGCAAACGAATTCACTTTCACTACGGCGCCGTCGGTTTGATAAGCGAATTTGCGACGGATGCCGTCCAATTCGTGTATGGCATCCAGAATTTCTTCCACTGACTCAGCCACCCACCAGCGTCCGCTGACCGGCAGACTCAGCTTTTTTAGCAGCGGAAAAATTTCGGAGTGAACATCGACATCCACTCCCTCGGTGGCGCCGGTCCCGTACAGCACCACACCGAGGGGACGTTTCGCCACGATCGCCGGATCGAGTTGCTTGAGGGAACCGGCCGCGGCGTTGCGCGGGTTGGCGAATATCGGTAGTCCGCCTTTTCGCCGTTCGTCGTTTAATTTTTCAAAACCATTTTTGTCCATGTAAACTTCGCCGCGCACTTCCAAAAGTTTCGGCGCAGCGCCGCGCAGTCGCTCCGGCACCGAACGGATCGTCCGAATGTTTTGCGTGATATCGTCGCCTACGGTTCCGTCGCCGCGGGTTGCTGCCTGACGCAGCCTGCCGTTTTCGTAAACGAGCGAAACGGCAACGCCGTCCACCTTTGGCTCGATCACCACTGGAATTTTTTCGTTCGGCAAGAGGCGCTGAATGCGAGCGTAAAAATTCTTCACTTCCCCTTCAGAGTATGTGTTGTCGAGGCTAAGCATTGGAATGAGATGCGGCGCTTGTTCGAACGCTTTGAGTGGCTTTCCGCCGACACGTTGAGTGGGCGACTCGGGCGTGACGAGATCGGGAAACTGTGTCTCGAGATCGACGAGTTCTTTATAGAGGCGGTCGTATTCGCGGTCGCTAATGACTGGCGCAGCTTCTTCATAATAGAGCCGGTCATGCTTGCGGACTTCGTCTCGCAACTGCTGCATTCGCTTTGCCGCCCGCGTTTCGTCTTTCGCCATGAAACACGATACAAACAGGCAAATCCTCGGCAATGCCACCGTCGGCATTCCGAGCAAGAATACTTCCAATCTTCAACGAAAACGGCTAAGCATAGTAAGGTGTGAAATCCGGCGAGCGCATCCTCGGCGTCGAAGGAGGTGGAACAAAAACTGCCTGGGTATTGGTGGAGGCGGTCGGCTCGACCGGTGATGCGGGGGTAGAATTCCAAATTCTCGATCAAGGCAAACTGCCGCCATCTAACCTGCGACTGACAACGCCGGAACGTTTGCGAGAGATTTTTGTCGAGTTGCCAAAGCAAGTCGACCGCGCGGGAGTTTTCCTTGCCGGTTGCGGCACCGAGGAGGACCACCAATCACTCGCGGTCATTTGCAGAGGGGTTTGGCCGAATGCGAAAATCGTGACGGGCAGCGACCGTGATTCTGGTCTGGCGTCAGCCCTCGAGCATGGAGACGGTATTGTCGTCAATGCCGGTAGTGGGTCTTCGGTGACCGGCCGGCGAGGCGATCGAATCGAGAGAGCCGGTGGTTGGGGACACATCCTGGGCGACACCGGCGGCGGCTATTTTCTCTCCATTGAGGCGCTGCGCCTGATATTACGCGAATACGATCTGCATCGTGGTGAGATGTCGTTCACTGAGAAAATCCTGCACGCCCTTTCGTTGAACAATCTTGATGAACTTGTCCGCTGGGCGCAAACGGCGGACAAAAACGAGATCGCGTTGCTGACTCCGGTCGTATTTGAAGCCGCAGCCGGAGACGACGCGCGAGTGAACGAAATCGTCGAAGAGGGCGCGCGTGTTCTCTGTGAATACACCGAGGCAGTGGCCTGTCGTCTGCACCTGCTTGCGCCCAAAGTCGCGCTGATGGGCGGCCTTTTTTACCGCGACTCGATCTATACCCACGCGTTTCGACGCAGACTAAAAAAGAATCTCCCCGATGCGCGCGTGACCGTCGCAGAACGAGCTCCCGAACTCGGCGCCGCGTGGCTTGCCGCGGAGACAGGTGATCATATTGCTTTTCAACCCAACCTTTCTGAAAAGGAAATCGCCGATCTGGCCGCCGCGCTTACCGAACAACGCAATCCGCGCTCCGAGAACCTGGAAAAGATGAGTGCGCGACAACTGGTCGAACTTTTTGTCGAGGAAGAGAAATTCGTTGAGGACGCGTTGCGCCGAGTCACTGCGGACCTTGCCAAAGCGGTGAAAATGGTAACCGAATCGCTTCGAAACGGTGGTCGCTTGTTTTACGTCGGTGCTGGCAGTAGCGGACGCATTGGCGTCCTCGATGCGAGTGAAATTCCGCCAACGTTTGGCGCGTCCCCTACCCTCGTACAGGGAGTAATCGCCGGCGGAGTGACCGCTCTTTATCGCAGCGTCGAAGGCGCGGAAGATGAGCAAAGCGCGGGCGCGTTGGCACTGCAGGAAAGGAGAATAAATAGTAGCGACATTGTCATTGGGATTACCGCCAGCGGGCGCACGCCTTTTGTCCTCGGCGCGCTCGACCACGCAACGTCGCTCGGCGCAAAAACGATCCTGCTCACCTGCAATCCGGCTGTTATGGTGACCCCGAAAGCTTTCGGGGCTGCAGCCGGCACGGCTGTCTCTACTCCAATTGATCTTGTGATCGCACTCGCCGTTGGCCCCGAAGTCTTGACTGGATCGACCCGATTAAAAGCCGGAACGGCTACCAAGGCTGCGCTCAACATTATCAGCACTGGAGCGATGGTCGCGCTTGGTAGAGTGCGCGGGAATCTAATGAGTGACTTGCATACCACCAGCGCAAAGCTACGCGACCGAGCTGTGCGGGTCGTCGCCAATCTAGCGCAGTGCAATTACGACTCTGCGCGCCGGCAACTCGAAGCTTCGGACTGGAACCTGCGTGCCATACTGGAAAAACTATAGCCGTCCCGGTTCACCAAACACGCTATAAATCGGCAATCCGTACAAAAACTTTGGTTTCCATAAGCGCACCGGAACCATATCCCACGAAGGAACATGTGACCTACCGAAAGGAACATTATGCTTTGGACAATATTTGTGATCTTGCTGGTGCTCTGGCTGCTTGGGCTGGTCAGCTCGTACACGCTGGGCGGATTCATTCACATTCTGCTCGTTATTGCGATTGTGGTGCTGATTATCCAGTTAATTTCAGGCCGGCGGGCTTTGTAAAATCGCGCCGTGAAACCGGCTGTAATCATCGGCATTATCCTGATCATTGCCGGCTTGATCGGTTTTTCCTGGGGCGGTTTGGGTTGGACAACACAAAAGAAAGATGCCCAGTTGGGGCCACTTGAAATCACGCACAAGGAAAGTCACGGAATCGCTTTTCCGCCGATCGCTAGCGGGATCTGTCTAGCCGGCGGAATCGTTCTCGTAATAGAGAAGGACGCCGCGTTTCGGATCGGCTTTGCTTAGCGCCTCACGAAACGACTGCACACTCGTGACCGGCTTGCCATCCACTTCGGTGATGACGTCTTCGCGCTGAATGTCCTGACTCGCTGCGATGCTGTTGTCCTCGACGTCCGTTACGATTACGCCTTGCTGCACTGGCAGATGAAGACGTTCCGCAACATCTTTGGTCAATTCCTGCACCTGCAACCCAAATTTGCCGACACTTTCCTGCTTCGGCTGCGACGGCTGAACCGGTAGCGTATTTGACGTTCGCGCGATCTCGTTAGGTAACTCACCGGTCTTGACGGGAACCTTCATGGTTTGGCCTTTGCGCCACACCGTCAGCTGAACACTTTGGCCGATTTTCTTTTTCAAAATCTCATGCTGCAGTTGCGAGTCCGAGTCGATCGGTGTTCCATCCACGTGCGTGATTACGTCGAATGGTCGCAAATCACTTTTGGCAGCAGGCGCATCGGCTTCAATCGTGCGCACCACAACGCCTTTATCGGCGCCTTTAAACAAATCGCGAAGGTCCGGGTCGTCACCGAGGGTCTCGATCCGGATGCCCAGCCAGGGTCGCATGATTTTGTGACCGGCGATCAATTCGGCGCCAATTTCTTTGGCCATATTACTGGGAATTGCGAAACCAAGGCCGCGATTCATCCCGTTAATCAGCGTGTTCATGCCGATCACCTTGCCGTCGATGTCACAGAGTGGACCGCCGCTATTGCCCGGATTAATCGACGCGTCCGTCTGCAAATAATCGGAGATGGAATAGGCGCCTGTCTGAAGCAATTTGCTCCGGCCTTTACCGCTGACCACGCCGTAAGTAAAAGTGTAATCGAGCTTGAATGGCGCACCGATCGCAAATGCAAACTGGCCCACCCGCACCGCATCACTGTCCCCCAACTGGACCACGGGCAAATCTTTCGCATCGATCTTGATGACCGCGATATCAGTCTTCTCATCCGTCCCTACGACCCTCCCCGGAAAATTCCGGCCGTCCTTCAATTTTACGTCTATCTTGTCTGCGCCTTCGACAACATGAAAGTTCGTGAAGATGTAACCGTCTGGCCGGACAATAAAGCCGGAGCCTTCGCTTTGGATCGGTCGTGGCGCGCCCGGGGTTTGGCGTTGATTGCTGTCATCGGGTGGTCCCTGAAAGAACAAGTCATCGAGCGGCGAGCTTTCGGCGATGTCATTTTTCTTGGAAACCTCTATAATCACAACACTCGGCGCGACGGTTTCGAAGACTTTTGCAAAAGCATTGTTCAATTGATGAACGACATCTTTGCCTGCCTCGGCCACAGCGGCAGGAACAGTCGATGTCGGAACAGCCTCAGGTTGCGCGGCCAACGATGTACTGAGTGCAACGCACAGGGTCAAAATGGATAAGCGCATGGGTTGGAATTTGGACAGCAGGGAACATGCAACGTTCAACTGGATACGTCCAATCCCGGTTCACCACGGTGAATCCGTCCCGCCGTCCGGCGGGCGGACTTGCTCGAAGGTAGGTTCGCCGTTCAATCCGATCCCCGTTCCAGTACTGGACACAGCCCGTATAATGGCTGGCCCAACCCTGCATATGCGCGTGTTCAAAAGGCGATTCGTCTTTCGGATTGCCGTCGTACTTTTGGTAGTGTTCTGGGTGACGGTGCTTGGACCGGAACCTCCGGCGCGCATTTCTATTTCGCCGGGCGAACTCGTTCGAGCTGTCACAATTCAACGGGACTCGCTCATTGAATTGTGCCTGATTGATCACGTCGATCCAAACGGGCATGATGCCCAGGGCCGGACGCCGTTGCTGATCGCAACGTCGCAGCAGGATTGGAAAACGGCTCAGCGGCTCATCGGCGTCGGTGCGCTTGTCGATCTTGCTGACCAGAACGGTTTTACACCGCTGATGGCCACCGCGATGCATGGCAATCTCGAAATCTTTCGTGAGTTACTGGCCCGCTCCACAAGGCTTCACGCGGAAGCCCGCTGCAAGGATGGCACCGATTTGCTGGGAACGGCGCTCGATGGGGGCAATCGGGAAATCGTCAGATCTGTTGTAGAACGTTTACCAACAATGCCTCAATGGCGAAGCAGCACGCAGCGCGCTCTTCAAGCAGCCTTAATGACCGGAGACAAGGGCGAAATCCAGTTGTTGCTCAACAAGATTTCCGCCCCTCCAACACCCGAAGGGAAGAACGTGCCACTGCTCGCGTATGCCATTGCTGGAAACGACTCCTCCCTTTTCAGTACGCTTTTAACTTGTGGCGCCGATCCCAATACAGTTTTGCCAGCGAGTTGCGATAAGGATTTTCTGGCGATGCTTCCGTCGAAAGGGTTCAGCAGTTACATCGAAGGAGACAGGGGCGTCACGGTGCTGATGCTGGCTGCGGGCCTCGATCGGGAAGATTACTTGCGCACGCTGCTCGGAACGAAAGCCAACCGGAATCTACTGACCAAGCGCAACAAAATGTCTGCGTTGGACATTGCGGCGGAGACTGGTCACTGGCGTTCCTCGCAAATCCTTCTCGGTGGCGGGCCTTCTCCGGACCAATTGCGGGTGGAAATTTCCCTCGCCTTGCAGCGGGTTGCTCTCTTTAAGAACGGCGTGCCGGTATATCGCACGCAATGTTCGACTGGACGGCAAGGTTACTCGACGAAAACCGGCGAGTTCGTAATCACGAACAAGGAACGAAATCATCGGTCCACTCTCTACCACGTCGAGATGCCCTATTTCATGCGCCTGAGTTGTCTCGACTTCGGAATGCATGCCGGAGTTGTGCCGAACTATCCAGCATCGCACGGTTGCATTCGATTGCCGGAGGAAGCTGCTCGCAAATTCTTTTCCGAGATCCCAATTGGGACGCTTGTGACGGTGCAATAGCGAGAACTGATTCTCTAATGGTCGTCACCCGAACGAAGTGAGGGACCTCGCACTGGGCATTGCGGATCACACAAGAATACAGTGGGTGATCTTAGCTCCGATTGGGAGATCCTTCGCATCGCTCAGGATGACATTTTAGTTGCGCGTTGGAGGTTGAAAAAGGTTCATACATGAAACCGCTAATCTTATTCGCTCCAGGAGCAGGCGCTCCTTCGTCGCATCCCTGGATGCACAATTGGAAGCGTCGCCTTTTTGAGATCGGTGACGTCGAAACTCTCGATTACGCCTACATGCGCGAGGGCCGGAAGCGCCCCGATCCATTGCCGAAGCTTATCACCGCGCATCGAGAAGCATTGAGCGACGCGCGAAAACGGCATCCCGCCGATGTAACGATTCTAATTGGCAAGAGCATGGGTGGCCGCGTTGGATGTCATCTTTCGCTCGACGAAAAAGTGGACGGGCTCATTTGCCTTGGATACCCGCTGTGCGCGATGGGAGATCGCACAAAACTCCGCGATGAAGTCTTACGAGCCCTGAGTACACCAATTCTCTTTGTGCAAGGCACGCGGGATTCGCTTTGCCCGTTGGATCTCTTCGAGCGTGTCCGTGCCGAAATGAAAACTCAAAACGTTCTACACGTCGTTGAAGGTGGCGA
>QHRI01000050.1 GCA_003221375.1 Verrucomicrobiota bacterium | reverse complement strand
TCAGGGTAATATATTCTTTGTCGGGTCGAATACGGATCCCGAAAGCGCGCCGAGTTATCTCAGCGCACCCGATTGTGGTGTGACTGTGCCGACGCCTACTGGGGACCTTGGATTCCCAGACATGCACATCGTGTTTAACGTCGATGGCAGCTGCCCGGGAACACCGACGCCAACGCCAGGGACTCCGACGCCAACGCCAGGGACACCGACGCCGACCCCACCGCCGCCGACACCGACGCCAACACCTACACCTACGTCACCGACGCCTACGCCTAAGTCTTAACAAGTTAAAAAGAAGTAAACGGGAACTCGCGAGGCAACTCGCGAGTTCCTTGCTTTTTAGGGGGAAGCGTTACGCAACGCGTCTTGGGGTGCGGTGGTGCTCCGCCGCTTTTAAAGGAACATTTTGTCATGTCGAGCCGAAGTCGAGACATCTCTAAACGATTCCGATTATGCCACGTGATTACAATTTCTGGGTTTACATCGTAACGAACCAAAATCATTCAGTTCTTTATATTGAAATAACAAACCGCCTGTCCCGGCGGACTTGGGAGCATCGAGAGGGTAACAAACCTGGGTTCGCTTCCAGATACCGATTCACGAAACTGATCTACTATGAGCATTACGGTGATGTTCGTGATGCGATCGCTCGGGAGTCCCAGTTGAAGAAGCGGTCGAGAGCGAAGAACATCGGCTTGGTCAATCGATTGAATCCACGCTGGGAGGATCTCGGTGGCGATGTGTTACAAGACAGATGAATCAAGAAATGTCTCGACTTCGCTCGACATGACAGAATGCGCAAATGCCATAGGTCGTCGCGGCGACCGAAGGGGGTGGTTCAAAAAACAAAAACATCAGAAAATATTGACATTGCGGGGGTGGTTTGGCTAAAACCGTCGTCTCTCCATTCATTTGCAGCCACTCAAACCAAACGGTAATTTTATGATTACAAACTCAGATCGCACATTCACGTCGACGCCATGGCGGCGTATTTTTTGTTCATTGTTCCTCGTTGCAGCTGCGGCAGTTTTTGTTGCCGCGGTCGCTTCGTCTAAGGCAGGTGGATCGACTCGCCGCGGCGAGGCGATTCCGCATCGCGTTGGCGGGAATCCGGTCAACGTTGCGAACAAGATCGCGCCTTGGGTAATGGACCACACCGCGAACGGACAACAGGCTGAATTTTTTGTCGTTCTTGCAGACCAGGCCGACCTAAGTCCGGCCGCTCATTTGGCAACCAAGACTGCGAAGAGCCGCTTCGTCTTTGAAACCTTGCGGAACAAGGCGAAAACCAGCCAGGCACCCATCCTGCAATGGCTGCGCGAGCGTAACATCGAACATCAGTCTTTCTATATTGTTAATGCCGTTTTGGTAAGAGGGACCAGCCAGATCGCCGAGGCGCTTGCTGTTCGGGCGGACGTGGCGCGCATCGAAGGTAATCCGTTGATTCATAATAATCTTCCTCAACCCGATTCAGCTGAGCAAGCGCCTGCCACCCCGGGCGAACGTCCTGCGGCAATCGAGCCGGGAATCACTTACACGCATGCGCCCGATGTCTGGGCGCAGGGATTCACTGGGCAAAATATCGTTGTTGCGAGCGCAGCTACTGGCGTTCGCTGGACGCATAATGCGCTCAAACCTCATTGCCGAGGGTGGGACGGAACCACCGCGGACCACGATTACAACTGGCACGACTCGATTCATGACAGCGTCGGCAACCCTTGCGGGAATGATTCGCCAGAGCCGTGCGATGACCAGGCTCACGGTACCCACACCACAGGCACCATGGTTGGGGACGACGGCGCCGGTAACCAGATTGGGATGGCGCCCGGCGCAAAATGGATTGGTTGTCGTAACATGGACGCCAACACGGGTACACCAGCCAGATACATCGAGTGCATGCAATGGTTCCTGGCGCCTACCCGGATTGACGGCAGCGACCCCGATCCAACCAAAGCGCCTGACATTACCAATAACTCCTGGCATTGTCCGCCGGAGGAAGGTTGTTCATTTGATACCCTGCAGGCTGCTGTAGAGGCGCAAGCTGCTGCTGGTATCATGATGATGTCCGCCGCGCAAAACGCCGGTCCGGCTTGCTCGACCGTGCAAAATCCACCCGGAATTTACGAGGCGACCTACTCGGTCGGTGCCCTGAACACTGGCACTGATACCATAGCTTCCTTTAGCAGTCGCGGCCCAGTTACGGCCGATGGAAGCGGGCGGATCAAGCCTGATATCACTGCGCCAGGTACTGGCACACGCTCATGCACCAACGCCAGCGATACTTCCTATGCAAATTTTAGCGGTACATCAATGGCTACTCCGCATATCGCCGGCGCCATGGCGTTGTTATGGTCAGCCCATCCTAACCTGCAGCATCAGCTTACAGCAAGCCGTGACGCTTTGAATAACACGGCTGTCTTTATTTCTTCCACCGACTGCGGCGACGCAGGCCCGCCAAATAATGTTTATGGCTGGGGCAGGGTCGATATTCTGGCTGCCGTAAATTCGATACCCTTCCAATCAGGACTTCTGTATGGCTCGACCGGCGGCCTTAATTCCGCCGGCGGCGGGCGACTCTGGCTGATCGACGTGACCAACCAGAGCGAAACACTTATCGGCGATACCGGTTTCGATCGTCTCGGCGGCATTGCGTTTGACAGCAACGGCACGCTTTACGGTGTCTCCGGAGCAAGCGCTGCTCAGGGAACGTTGATGACCATCGACCCGACGAACGGCACGCCGACTGTTATCGGGTTGCTCTCCGATCCCAACGCGGCTGTTGACGGCCTAAGGTTCAACTCACAGGGCGTCCTTGATGGCGGTTCATTTAATAATAGCCTGGGTGTCGGTCAGCTGTTGACCATCGATCCATCGAACGCACAGGTCCTCACCTCGCTGACGCTGGTGGGTTCCGGGAACTCATTCTGTCCCGGAATCGCCTTTGATTCTTTAGATGTCTTATACGGTTCGCGCGGGAATTCCAATGGTCGGACGGAAGATCTTGATCTGATTGACCAAGTTACCGGTGTGTTGGTGCCAATTGGACCGATGGAAGCTGTGATCTCTGATATCGCGTTCGCACCCGATGGTACCCTTTATGGTTGCTCTCCAACCGGGGAGCTCTACGCGATTGATCCGGTGACCGGGATCAAGACGCTCTTGTTCAACACAGGTATTGCGCAACTGTCGGGCCTTGCCGCGGCGCCGGCGTCACCTACACCTACACCGACGCCCACCGCTACACCAACAGCCACACCGACACCGACGGCAACTCCTACAGCTACACCTAGCGCCACCCCGACTGCTACGCCGAGTGTAACCCCGTCGGTGACACCTACAGCTACACCAAGAGCGACGCCCAGGCCGCGACCGACCCCTCATCCGCGGCCGACCCCACCGTAAGATCCTCACTCCGTGATCGGTGATTAGTGAGAAGTGATCAGTAATTCGGGAACTCGCGAGGCAACTCGCGAGTTCACTGCTTTAAGAGGAAAGCGACAAGGGATATGTTGCTTGTTAGGCGTCGCGGAGTTCCGCCCTCCCTGAGTTCGGAGAAGATCTGTCCATTAATCGCGCGAATTAACGCAAATGATTTTTCTGATTGGATTTTTCGTGTCCATTCGTGTCATTCGTGGGATCCTTCCTCTTCGTTGGTTCCGTCATCCGTGCGATCCGCGTCATCCTTGGTTCGAGAAGAGCAAGAGTGCGAAAGACCACGATTACCTAGCTTGGTCTCGTTGTCCGTCCTCCGGTCGTCCTTCTTCGTGTCCACCTGCTCGCGAAAATCTTCGGAGTTCGCGGTTAAGAAATAAAACTTCCCGGAAAATGTTGACACGCGAGCGCGCTTTGGCGTAAAAGCGTCGTTCCCGCGTTCATTCAATCGCGCCAATCAAACAAACATAACGTACCGGCAATTTTATGATCTCAAACTCACATCGCACATTCACAGCGTCGCCATGGCGGCGTATTTTTTGTTCATTGTTCCTTGCTGCAACAGTTGTAGCTCTGATAGCGGCCATTGCTTCTTCGCGCGCTGTCGGGCAACGCGTTGAGGTGCGCAGCTCTGGCCATCAAGCGGCGCTGGTCTCCAGTCCGCCATCTGCGGCGAGCAAGATGGCGCCCTGGGTGATGCAACACACGGCCAACGGACAGCAAGCCCAATTTTTTGTCGTGCTGGCTGACCAGGCGGACCTGAGTTCGGCCGCTAATTTGCCGACCAAGACCGAAAAAGGGCGTTTCGTGTACCAAACACTACTAAAAAAGGCACAGACCGCGCAGCAGCCAATCCTGCAATGGCTGGGCGAGCGCAACATCGAGCATCAGTCTTTCTACATCGTTAACGCAATTTTGGTGAAGGGTGATCGCCAGCTGGCCGAAACATTGGCAGCCCGCCCCG
>QHRI01000049.1 GCA_003221375.1 Verrucomicrobiota bacterium | reverse complement strand
AACTGCGAGAATTTCAAGACCTCGGCCACCAGGCAATTCTCATCATCGGCGATTTCACGGGACTGATTGGTGATCCGAGCGGGCGGTCTGTTACGCGACCGCAGTTGACGCATGAGGAAGTACAGGCGAATGCGGCGACTTACCGCGAACAGGCTTTTAAGATTCTCGATCCGGCGCGAACAGAAATCGTTTGCAACGGCGATTGGTTTCGAGGCATGTCGTTTGAAGATGTAATTCGTCTCAATAGCCGAGTGACGTTGCAGCAAATGTTGCAGCGCGAAGATTTCAAGACACGGATCGACAACCAGCAATCGATTCGCGCTCACGAAATTCAATATCCAATCATGCAGGGCTGGGATTCGGTAATGGTCAAGGCCGATGTGGAACTTGGAGGAACGGACCAGCTCTTCAACATCCTAATCGGGCGCGATTTCCAAAAAGAGGAAGGGTTGCCGCAGCAGGTCGTTTTTCTGCTCCCGATTCTCGAGGGGTTGGATGGCTCCAGGAAAATGAGTAAGAGCCTCGGTAACTTTGTCGCAATTAAGGAACCGGCCACTGAAATGTTTGGGAAATTGATGAGCATTTCGGACGATTTGATGGTGCACTACTATGAGTTGCTAGTTGGACGCACTCCGCCAACTGACATGCATCCGCTCGAAGCCAAGAAGCAACTCGCTTTCGAGATCGTTCAGACGTATCACTCGCCTGCTGCTGCTCACAAAACGCTCGATGAGTGGAACACTCGGTTTAGCAAACGCGATTTGGAACACGTCGAACTGCCGGCATTCTCAGCGATTCCGAGCGAGGGACTAGCGGCTGTCGCGCTCGTTTCAAATATTTATCGTGAAATATTCCATCTAGAAAAATCACACAGCGAAGTCTCAAGACTGATTAAACAGGGAAGCGTAGAAATCGACGGAGTGAAAATTCGCGACCCAAAGACGACAGTTAGCCTTAAGCCAGGTCAAACGCTGCGGCTGGATAGAAAACATGCGGTGCGAGTCCGCTGATTCCTCAAGAGACACGGAGCGGAGCGAACGTCGGTTTTGCGGCTCTTCAGAACGTTCGCGTCGTCAGGCGGTAGCCGTCTGGAACATGGGCAGAACGCGTGAATGTTCGAGATAACTTGCTGCAATGCCTTCGAAGTGCGCACGAATACTTCGCAACTCAGCGGTCACAAAACTATCCACGAAATGCAAGCGCCTATCCAGCCAGGCAAATAGCTTGTTCTTGATCTCGTAATGAACCGCCAACGTGACTTCAGTGCAGTTTGGTCGGATCTCGGCAAAATCAACGATGCCCATAAGCGAAATGTTTCCGCCTACGGACTCGAACGCGTACTCATCGGCCGAATCGCTTTCGACTGAGAGTAGGACTGTATGTGCCTGAAAGCCCACTGGACCGCGAAAGCTGAAGTCGACTGTCTTGGACGAAGTCACAGTTGCTCGTGTAACCATTAGAAACTGCCGCCGATATGATTGGATACTGGCTAGACGAGCCTTGCATTCCGCGACTGGCTGGCTCATGTGTAAGGTTTTTTGTAAAAGCATAAAAGTAAACGTTGTTTTTGGGGATAAAGAGAGCAACAGGAATGCCATCCTCGTTTCCCAGCGGGATTGGACCAGATCCCCGCGAAGTGTGTTCGCTTTTTTTACACTCCTGTATCGGTGCGACACGCTATCAGCCGATCGTCGAATCAAGCATAAGTCGCCAGTCAGCAGGCAATTCGGTAAGGTTTTCACCTAGGCCGCAAAACAAAGGGACGTCGAGAATTCTCCTGAGAATATCGGCATTCGTCAGAGCGGCTATGTCGCCGGTTTCCTGAGCGTTATTCAATACCAGCCCCACACAGCGCAATCCGTATCCACGAATGCTTTGCACAGTGAGACTCGCGTGATTGAGGCAACCGAGCCGATTGTATGCAACCGCCAAGACCGGCACCTTCATCGCAACCGCCAGATCGCTGACGAAATAATTGCGATGGATCGGCACCATCCAACCGCCTGTTCCTTCCACAATAACGTGTTCAACCCGGTTCTGAAGAGAATGAAAGGCAGCGAGGATATGATCGACATTGATATCCACTTTCTCCATCAAGCTACCCACGATGGGCGCCGCAGGCGTTTTTAACCAAACCGGATTAACCTCGTCGATTGTCAGGCCGTCACTGCCAGCCGTCAGTAGAAGCTCCGCGTCTCGGCGATCTCCGCAACAAATCGGTTTCATCCCAGCACACGACTCGCCCGATGCGCGCAACAGCTGCAAAAGCCGGGCGGCGGTATACGTCTTGCCTACTCCCGTGTCCGTCCCGGTAATGAAGAGACTCACGCAACTCGCTTAACGCGCTCCGATCTTTCGGTCGCGCGATTTACGCTAATCGTTTGCACCATCGATCGGAAAATTTTTGCGCCGTCCATGCTCCCAATTCGCGCGTCCGACGCGCGATCCGGATGTGGCATGAGTCCGAAAATGTTTCGCTCGCGATTGCAGATGCCCGCGATGTTCTCAATCGACCCATTTGGATTTGCTTCTGGCACAACACGACCCTCGCTATCGGAATACCGCAGGATCACTTGATCATTTGTGTTCAGCTCACGCAATGTCGCGGCGTCTGCGAAGAAACAACCTTCGCCATGCGCTACTGGTAGGCTGAGGAGCGTTCCCTTTGGGCAACCGTGTGTGAATGGTGAGCCATCGACTTCGACGCGAGTGATGGTCATGTCACAGACAAAGCGCAGCGACCGATTTCGAACCAGCGCGCCCGGTAACAGACCGGCTTCGCACAAGACTTGGAAACCATTGCACGTCCCCAGGACGAGCTTGCCAGCGCGCGCATCACTAATCACCGCCTTCATAATCGGCGAAAAACGCGCAATGGCGCCGCAACGCAGGTAATCGCCGTACGCAAAGCCACCAGGCAGCACAATTGCGTCAAAATCGTCCAGTGAGGTTTTCTTGTGCCAGACGTACTCGGCGTGCAATCCATCGAGTCCATTAATTGCCGCAACGCAATCCTGATCGCAATTTGAACCGGGAAACTGAATAACGGCAAATTTCATGCAATGGACTGTAGCGGCGCGTGTCCTCGCGCGCAAAAATTTCCTGTCGCATGCGGCGCAAATTACTTCCGTCTCCCTTGAGAAGGAGAGGCGATCAGTTCGCAGTTCTCACCTGGCGTAACGAGCGAATGCTCGCTGCTCTGCGTGATAATCGTTGACGACCAGGCAGGCATGAATAACGCCCGGAATCCAACCGAGCAAAGTCAAAAGGATGCTGAGAAAAAAACTCGCGATGCGACCTGTTAGCAGCACGGCAAGGGGCGGCAACACAACGCAGAAAAAATATCGTAGCGCTTTCATTGCTTTTTTCTCTTACTCTTGCTCCTGCTCTGATCCCCGCTCTTCAGGTCACCAGCGAGCGGATTCGTTGTCGCAACGTTTTGCAGCTGGTAGTCTTCAATGACCGGATTCGAAAGCAGATCGCGACAGAGGCCGCGCAATCGAGTTTCGAGATCTCCATTTTGCCCATCGATATCGATCTCCATGTATTTCCCGATTCTCACACTGCGGACTTCCGGCATGCCCAGATGCTGCATGGCATCACGCACTGCGTTCCCCTGAGGATCGAGCACCGCAGCCTTCGGCATCACGATGACCTTTGCTTTCACCTTCACACCATATCCGCCGAAGGACGGATTCGTCCAGTGGCGAATTTGCGTGTTCTGTGGACAAGCGCAATTCAAAACACGACTACTTGAGGACGACGACGTCCAGTGCTCCCTCGCGGCGAAGCACATTGACGCCTACATCTCCTTCGTCGTGTCTGGTCAGCAAAAGATCCACGCGCGCGTCTCCTACCTTCAATCCGCGGATCGTCACCTTTGGGAGGAAACGCGGTAAGATTGGCTTTGAGAACGTTACCCTTCGGTCCGGAGCGGACACATTCAGGCCCAGGCAAGCCTCAAGCAGAAGAAACACAGCACCCGATGCCCAGGATTGGGGAGCACACGCTACAGGATAAAGCGTCGGCGCCTCGCCGGGACGCCTCGGAAAACCGCAAAACAATTCGGGGAGACGATGCAGATCGAGAAACAGGCTCGCATCGAGCAAGCCGGCAAGGACGATCGCTGTCGATTCTCTAAGATCATAGCGTGCGAACCCTGCGGCGATTAACGAGTTGGCGTGTGGCCAGACGGATCCGTTGTGATACGACATCGGATTGTAACGCGCCTCGCTGGTAGCGACCGTCCGAATTCCCCAGCCGGAGAAGGATGCTTCATCTGTGAGCGTCGCCGCCACGCGACGCGCATGCTCCTGGGTAGCGATACCAGCGAAAAGACAGTGGCCTGCGTTTGACGTTCGCACCTTGCA
>QHRI01000048.1 GCA_003221375.1 Verrucomicrobiota bacterium | reverse complement strand
TTGACTTGCCTTTCGGGGAGTCAAGATGGTCTCCCAAAAACTCTCGTGAATTATTGTCCGAGATTGACGTTGCTAATCGGTTGGCCCGTTACGAGTAGTCGCTGCTCAGTTCTTCTCGCGACAGTCACAAAGTTTAGGCCAGTGCAGTTTTGATCACGGCCACATCAACAATATTCAAAAAATACACGGCCAGATTTCGCTGCGACGCAAGTTACCCGGCGTCCGCGGATCGCCTCTTGTCAGTCTACCGATAATCTAGCACCGGAAAGCCCGCGACGATGCCTCGATTCAATGATTCGCTAGCGCGCCAGTCAGTGCCGTGTGCGCATAGTGAGTCGCACCGGGCAGGTTAACGATGTCCCGGCGGTATATTTCAATGAATTTCACTTCGTAAGCCGCGCCTTTGTCCACGGCGTTCATCAAGGCGGTGGAAGGATCGATTGGGACCCCGCCGTTTACCCGGTACGTGGTATCGCCATAGCACCACCAGACCATTTGCCCGGCCACTTCGGGACGGCTATTCCATAGTAACTCCCAACCGGTACCCGTACCAGGTGCGGCAGGAATAAACGTTCCAAGAGAGTTTTTCTGAACGATCAATCTGCCGGGCCAAGACGCGTCAGCGTTCAGCACCGCATTGCGGGCTACGTAGTCCGGGTCCGGATCGAGCCTGGGACCATTGCTAGCCACGGCGAGAGCTACATATTGATTTGGGAAAGCCGCCATCGCGGCATCGATAATTTGTCTCCCTGCATCAAGCATGTTGGCGGAGGTATAGCCAGCGGCAAACCATGCAGTCACCTCAGGAGAGGTGTGGGGCACGGCCCAGTCTTCGCTGTTAGCATTAGCGAAGCTTGCTGCGACCATTTTTACCGCGGGATTGCTTGAATAGCGTGCTCCAAGCGCTGAGATCATGGCCGTCTTTTTGGCAAGCCAGACAGAATCCCAGAAAACTGCAATTGTCACGGCTCTTCCGCCGTGGTTGAAGCTGTAGAACTTTTGCGAATCGGGTAAAGGCTCAGCGGCTACTGCGTCCATTACCCAGGTGGGGCAACTTCCGCCTAGAGCGATATCTCCCCCTCCCGTGGCAATCCGCAGGAAGACCGCCTTACCCGCAGCTGCTGCCTTTGCAGTCACGGCATCCAGGAGTCTCCAGTCGTACACACCTTCGCTGGGCTCCAGATCAGCCCAGTTCTGCCGCACGCTGATACCATCTACGTCCGCGTCAGAATATACGTAAGGGTCTTGGCCAGCTCCCTGCCCCACCGGTAGCAAGCAAAAGACTCCCCGAGGAACTTCGGAGAATGCTGTGTCCGTCATTCCAAGACATGCACAGAATAGCGTGGCAAGTAAGAACGATATTCTCGACAGTCGCGATTGCGGGTGTTTTCTTGTATTGATCATATTCATTGCTGATATTCCCTCTGGGGTTGAGTTTGGGTGGGCGCTGTCGGAATAAGCCGGCACTCTCCGGTTCTACGTCTGGGGCGGCTCTCATTAGCGCAAGGGGGCGCCACTTGTGACACAAGCGGCCCCGACTGTCAACGGAATTCTGATTTATTTTTAGAAACCTGCTCCTTCAGTTTCCGTAGAAGTCCTTAACGTGGCCAATTGTGCCACCACTCTGGAGGCATGAGACAGCGCAAAGATGAATTAATCAAGGCACGTGTTTCAACTAATATGAAACGCGGCATCGATGACCTCGCCAACCAACGCGGTGAAAGCGAAGCGGTCATCGTTCGCGAAGCTCTCAGTGAGTATTTGAAGAAATCAGCGATTGGCGTTGACGGCAAGCAGGCGCGTCGGCGAAAGAAACGAAACTAATCCCGCCGAGCACCATGTTTTAGCGGCGCATTCGGAATAATGACTTCAAAACTATTGAAGTCATGTTGCTAACCCCGCTCAACCACGAGAAGTTTGTGCGAAAGCTGGACAACTTGCGTGCCACCAGAAGCTGTCAACGATTCGATCCTGTCGGGCACTGGCCCGAATCCCACTGACTTTGGATTTGTCCAAGGAGCGTGGCGACGCAGTGAGGCGATGCGTAGCAGCGAGGTGTCCGTTAAGCCGCCCGTTATTGGCGAATTGGAGGAAGCGTTGGGTCAAGCGGTCAGGAAATGCGAACTGTTAACGGAGAACTGGAGGAACCGGATTTATCGAATCGAGCTTGCCACCGGCGGTTTGGTCCTGGGGAAGCAGCTGGTCAAGGGCACGGCTGCAATGCTTCAATGCCAATATGAACAGCTGCGCGATCTCAGCACACTGCATGTTCCCGGATTACGCGTCCCAGATGTTTTTGCATTGCTCCCGGAAAGGGGACTGCTGCTGATAGAGTTTGTCCCGGGAATAACCATCGAGACCCTCGCATGGACCAGCAAAGACGTAGTCCCAGCCTCTGCCTTAGCTGGAAGAGCGCTCGCCCAATTCCAATTGGCGCGGACAGAGAGTATCGGTCCGATCCCCGTTGAGATAATCGCCCGCGACTTCGCCATGGCCCCAATGCGCCTCTCTCGCCGGGAACAAAAAATTTTTCGGGCCGCACTTGAAACGCTCGCCGCCGCGGAAGTCCGAATAGGGCATGTATATTATGATTACAAACCGGCGAATCTAATATATCAGAACGATGAATTGCTTTTCCTGATTGACCCTCCCGATATTCAGTGGCGGGGCGCACATCTGTGGGATTACGCCTGCTTTCGCAGTTCCATGCGACGTCACCTGTGGAGGATCAGTTTGCGGCGACCGCACGACCGGCAGCGGCGTACGATAGTTCGACAAAGCCTCATCGCGTTTGAGGAGGGCTATTTAGAGAGCTTCACTAACAGGCATCCCAAGCCTTCTTTATTTGCGCCAGCGGTGCGACTTTTTGAGCTACAACGCAATGCGGTCCTTATGACAATGCAGAAGGCCAAAGTCGCTATTGCACGTCAGAGGCATTCCGCAGCTCGCGACACTCGATTTGGCAACCCGTTCGCAAATCGACTGACTTTGCCGTTGCTGGAAGCCGAAAAGAAATGGCTCTATCAGCAACTCGCTCGTGAGCTGCCGTCGTAAGCGGCCGTTGCCCCTAATGTCAGCTCATTAATCGAGCGCCGACCCGTTCAGAACGTTCAGCTTTGCGCGCTGTTTTCAGTGAACGGAGAACCGCTTCCAAAACAATCTTCGGCACAATCTCATTGATACATTTGCGGCCCGTTCGGCAAACCGGACTGTAGTAGCAATCACAAAGACTACTGGGCTCCACGATCTCTCCGCGCCCATAAAGCTCAAATTCATAGCGATTAAAAATATTGTTTAGCAGAACCAAAGGCGTACGGGCACCGATCGCCAAATGCATAGCCATTGTGACTGCGCTGACCACGCACTCGCATCGCTCGATCATCGCATAAAAAATTTCTAGAGGTTGAACCCCTGACGCAGAACAACCCGTCTCATCAACTAACCGAGCTGACATCTCCACTTCCTCTGGGCCACCCAATAAAATTGGCTGCAATTCGTGCGCCTTGAGCAGTTTGATCAAATCAACCCAATATTCCACCGGCCAAATTCGAGAAGGCCAGCGCTTTCCGGCTCCAATATTTAGTCCAATTGCAGAATCTTTCGGTACAAGCCGGATCGCCGTTTCCCTTGCTGCAGCAGTCGCATCGCGAAGCCAATACTCTTCTCCTTGGAAAGGTAAGCCCGTAATATCGAAAACCTCTTCGACATAACTCTGCCGATTGCGGCGGCTATACGGGTTATCTATGCCAGTCGCAAATTTGTGCCATGCAGCTTCATCCACCGGATACGGCACGCCTTCTCGAAGGGTATAACCTCGATATTCCTTTGCTTTCGCAGCCGTTGCTATCGCACACGCCTCCGGGTCCTTGTCCAAATTCCAACAGAAATCCCACGTTCCGGACCCTATCCGAGCCAGCGTGCCCGCAGTAGGGCGGACCGTTTCGCAGGCTTGGGCGGGAAGAAGGTCGGGAAAGTGTGTGACCCAAAGTATCTTGGTGCCTGTGTTAAGCGGATCCAAGGCGCGCAACAGAGGAGTTGACCTCAGGACATCTCCAGCCGCACCAAGCTTAATGATAACGCCACGTCGATTCGTTGGCTGAAAATGACTACACGTGCAGCGGTGCCCAGCTTCCACGTGCGGCCGGCACGGGCGGTCGCCCAAATAATATATGCAGTCGGTACGTAGGTTTTCAATCAGGCTGCGTGCGTCGGTCATATTCGTTATCCGCTTGCTAGTATCATCAATACTCCGCCCGACTTACCCCGCAGCATCACACGCAGGTTCGACCATCACGTAACCAGCCGGGAGATTTCAGCAGTTCTATGGATTACCATTCACCCCCAGGTATCCTTCGCGCTCCATGTATAAGATGATCTCCTGCGCTGCTTCTTCAGGTGTGACGTCGGCGGTGTTAATAACGATCTCAGCATCCGTCGGCTCCTCATATGGATCGGAAACACCGGTGAACTCCTTGAGAATCCCAGCACGCGCCTTTGCGTAAAGACCTTTCCGGTCGCGGCGTTCGCATATTTCAACCGGAGTCGAAAGGTAAACCATGACAAAGCCACCAAGAGGCTCAATCATCGCACGCACTTCTTTGCGCGTGACGTCGTACGGCGCAATGGGAGCACAAATAGCAATCCCTCGATTCTTGGTAATCTCCGAG
>QHRI01000047.1 GCA_003221375.1 Verrucomicrobiota bacterium | reverse complement strand
GTTTGTTCGAAACTCAGTTTCGGGAATCAAAGCGCCATAACGCGATTCGATCATCCTCTTCGCTTCATTAACCGGCATGAAGTTTTTGTCATCGAGCACTTCGGTTGTGCTTACCGGCATCATCTCGATAAAACGGAGGATCAAGTCACGCGACGCCGCGAATTCTATCAACGGAATTAGCTGATCTTCATTTCGCCCGCGCATTAATACGGTATTCAATTTGATCTGCTCGAAGCGTGCGGCGATCGCTGCATCGATCCCACGCACAACCTGCTCAAGGAAATCGCGGCCGGTAATTTTCGAATAGACCGCTCGATCTAATGTATCGAGTGAGACATTAACGGATCCAACACCGGCTACGCGCAAAGCACTGGCCATTGTTTTGCCAGGCTCGATTTCGCGCCCAAGCAATGTCCCATTCGTGGAAAGACCGATGCTTCGGATGTCTCTGATTTCAGGGATTCGCCCGATGAAATCGATTACATCGCGACGCGTCAACGGCTCGCCGCCTGTAATTCGCACTTTCGAAACGCCTAACTCGGTTGCAATGCGAATGAGGCGTAGCGTTTCTTCAAAGGTCAGAATTTCCTCGCGCGGCAGCCACTCCTGTAATTCCTGTGGCATGCAATAAGTGCAACGCTCGTTGCAACGGTCCGTGATGGAAACGCGCAGATAGGAAATTCGATGCCTGTAGCGATCCTCCATGCAGGGAACATTACCGGCAGGCTGATGTTGAATCAAGAAACCGAGCAATTGACTCAGAAGGGGAGGCGCGCATATGATCGCTCCCATGAAGCGTCAATCCTTGTCGGGGGCGCTCAGGTTTGGGATTGCAGCGGGCGCATTGGTTCTCGCGAGTTGTTCAACCATCGAGAGCAGGATTTCTGAACATCCTGAAATTTATCGGAACCTTTCTTCGCGGGACCAAGCGCTGATAAATCAGGGACATATTCGCGCAGGTATGTCAGCAAACGCAGTATGGCTGGCCTGGGGTTCGCCCGATTCCAAGGTTATCGGCAACATGCGTGGTCACTTCACTGAGACGTGGATTTACGTGCGTTACGCATATCCTTACTACTATCCCTATTATGGTCCTTACGCTCCCGGCTTTGGCTTCTTCGGAGATCCTTTCTACGATCCATTCTATTATTCACTGATCCCGCCGAGCATCCCCTATCCTTACAAGATAGTTACTTTCTCCAATGGAAGGGTTATGTCGTTTCAATACCTGGTGCCGCCGTAGCAAGGATCAACAATTTCGTTCGCATTCCGGCACAGAACGAATCAGGTTAGCGACGCATATAACTGAGGATTTAGCGATGTTTCGGAATTTTATCAGAGTTCTTGAACAAGCGGGCGAACTGAAACGGGTCGCGGTGACATTTGGGATAGCGGCCGCCGCGTTGATTCTTACGAGTTGTGGAACACCGGGAACGCGCATTTCGCAACATCCGGAAATCTATCAGGGTCTCGCTCCGCGGGACCAGGCACTGGTGAGGCAAGGGCAGATTCGCCCAGGAATGAGCATGGACGCGGTATGGCTCGCCTGGGGAACACCGGAGCAAAAGATCCCCGGCCCGATGCGCAACTCGGAAACGTGGGTCTACGTGCGTTACGACACTCCTTTTCCAAGCTACGGCGTTCCTTATTATTACGGCCCATTCGACTGGTCATACATCCCGCCGAAGTTCCCCTACCCATCCAGAGGAGTCACTTTCTCCAAGGGCAGAGTAGTTTTCTTCCGGTACCTGCCGCCGCCACCGCCATAAGGCTGGTTAACAATTTCGTTCGCATTCTGCCACGAAACGCTTCAGTGTAGCGCGACGGCTCAGCAATGGCTTACCGCTCATTCCGCAGTTTCCTCGACGCTCTTGAGCAAGCGGGCGAACTGAAACGCGTCACAATTCCCGTCGATACCGACCTGCTCATCGCAGAGTGGGCAGACCGCGAGATGAAATCGACCGGCGGTGGAAAAGCCCTTCTGTTCGAGCAGCCGATAATCGATGGAAAAAAATCGGGATTCCCCGTTGCAATCAACACGATGGGGTCGCACCGCCGCATGGCGCTCGCGCTTCAGGTTGCGGACATCGAAGATGTCGCCAGGGAAATTCAACTCATCCTGAAAGCAAAACCTCCCACCGACCTGCGCGAAGGCTGGACCTTACTCAAACAGGGAATTCATCTGCTACATGCGCGCCCAAAATCCGTCCGCGATGCGCCATGCCAGGAAGTGGTACAGCATCCAGCATCAGGCAGTTTCTCCCTGAGCGATCTGCCGATCCTCAAATGCTGGCCCAAAGACGGCGGACGTTTCATCACCCTGGCAAATGTGCACACGCGCGATCCCGAGACAGGAGCGCGCAACGTTGGCATTTACCGGATGCAAGTTTTCGATGGACAGACGACTGGAATGCATTGGCAGCTTCACAAGGTTGGCGCGAGACACGGCAAGCGCTATTACGAGCGCGGCGAACGCATGCCTGTAGCAGTCACTCTCGGCGGCGATCCCGTTTATACCTTTGCCGCAACTGCGCCGCTGCCGGATGGGTTAGACGAGCTCTTGTTCGCCGGCTTTTTGCGAAGGAAATCAATCGAACTCGTTCGATGTAAGACAATCGATCTCGAGGTGCCGGCGGATGTTGACTTTGTTCTTGAAGGATACGTCCAGCCTGGCGAGATGCGTCCAGAGGGTCCCTTCGGCGATCACACTGGTTTTTACACCGCGATTGAAGATTACCCTGTGTTCCACGTGACGGCGATCACGCATCGTCGTGACGCAGTTTATCCAACAACAATCGTTGGGATTCCGCCGATGGAAGATTATTACATCGGCGATGCCAGCGTGCGGATTCTCCTGCCGGTCTTCAAAATGAATTTTCCCGAAATCGTCGACATGACGCTGCCGCCTGAAGGCGTTTTTCATAATCTGGTCTTTGTCAGCATCCGAAAACAATATCCTTATCAAGCCTTCAAGGTGATGCACGGGCTATGGGGCATGGGCCAGATGATGTTCAGCAAATACATCGTGGCCGTAGACGAAGATTGCGATGTGCACAACACGAGTGAAGTGCTCTTTCGATTGTGCGCCAACACTGATCCTGCGCGGGATACAACCGTCATCAAAAATCCGAGCGATTCGCTCGATCATGCGCCCAGCGAGCAGAACATTGGTTCACACATGGGGTTTGACGCGACGCGCAAATTACCCGGCGAAAACTATCATCGTCCTTGGCCTGAACTGTTGAAGATGACCGAGGAAGCGCGAGCGCTGGTCAGCGAACTACAACGCAAAGCCCAAAGCACAACGGCTTAAAATTCCAAGTGCCAACGCCCAAGCTCCAGATAACTTTCAATCACCAAACTCCAAAGCATCCGCAGCATCGACTGGTTTAGCAGCTTGGAGCTTCTTTGGACATTGGAGCTTGAGTTTTGGAGTCCTCTCTCATGGTTTGCGAAAAAGCCGCCCGGTATCCATGTCGCGGGTAAGCCCGCCAGGCGGAACTCCCCGAAGATCATAGACGCGTCCCGTGTACGGACTGTAATAAAGGCCTGGCGCTCCGGCCCAGCGCGCATATGGAAAACCACCCGGTGGCGGTGGCCCATAACGCGCAGCTTGATTCTCCTGAATAATTGCACCGGTTAACGCACCAGCCGCGGCTCCTGCGGCTGCACCAATCGACGCCGCGCGAACATGACCGGTCGCCGCGCCGCCGATGATCGCCCCGGTGGCAGCGCCCCATGCTGCGCCCTGACCGACCGGGGTGTCGCACGAAGTCAGAATGCAAGAAGTCAGAATAATACCCGACGTAATTACGAAAATTTCCCTTTTCATGATGCAGACCCTATTTGCGGCATTAAAGCACAAACCGCAGCAGATGTTGCGGGCGTGATCCCCAAGCGAGGTCTGTATCAGCGGCGTCGGTGCTACTACGGCCTTACAAAGACTTTGTTTACTTTGACATCGAGAACCAATCCGCCGTGTGCAATTTTGGAGCACTCATACTTTTCATGCGGCGGATATGGACTGACGACAATACCGGATGCATCATGGGGATCTCGCTGACCGACTGGGTAATTTCCGCCCCGCGACGGATACTGTTTTTCAGCGTCTGTTTTGCTGATTGCTTTGGCTTCGATCGCCCCCTTTTCCCCCCGCTCACGCGCAATACTACCTATCCGCGAGTCCGTGCCTTGTGCGCAAACCGCTGTGCCGAGCACAAACAACACAATTGTAATCATCGATAGAATTTTCAGAGATTTCTTTTTCATAGGTTTGTCTTTCGTAATGTTTCGAAGCCAGGAACTCAGACGGATGCTCGACGCGGCCAATTCAAAAGAGATTTGAATAACTGCGCGGCGATCCGACCTGCCTTCTCCATTTTGCTTAGCCGATATTCTTTTTCAAAAACGCGAAACTTGTCCAGCTCAATTCGTCGAAGCAAACCGCGGTACACGGAGCCCATAAAACTGCCGCTGCATTATCGAAAAATTGGCGCGCGCGCCTCGCCTGGAACTCCATGAGTTGAACAAAATGCTCATTGTAGTGCCGTTGTGTCAGCTCCGTTTCGGAATAATGAAACCGTGCCAGATCTTCCTGCGGCAGATAAATGCGGCCATTCTGCACGTCCTTCCCAACGTCACGGATGATATTGGTCATTTGCAGAGCGAGTCCCAGTTCGATGGCGTATTGTTTGCAGCGCGGATTGCGATAGCCAAAAATCTCTATGCTTACCAAGCCCACGGCGCTGGCGACTCGATAGCAATAAATCCGGAGCTCTTCAAAGGTAGGATATCGCAGCGTGCTCAGGTCCATTTCTACGCCGGCAATGATTTCTTCCAGCATTGCGACCGGCAGTGAGTATTTAGCGATCAAGTGCCTTACGTCGCGGGCAAGAAGCGGATCGTCCCCCGCCGTGGCGTGAAGCATCTGACGCCATTTCGCCAGGCGCACCCGCTTCTCGACAACACTTAACTCAGACGAATCAGCAATGTCATCGATCACGCGGCAAAACGCGTAGAAAACGGTAATATCACGTTTCCGCTCGCGTCCCAATGAAATGAACGCGAGGGCGAGGTTCGATTTGCTCTGGCGCGTAATTGTGGCCGCATTCACGTTCACCCTTCTGGAGGCCAATCTTCTAATATTGAATCCATTTCTCTCCGCTAATGCGGCCGGCTTCACACTGGCGAAATAAACAGACCCACGAAGCCAAAAGCCAGCCAGTGACTACACCCCGAAGAAAAGCAAAACTGAATTTCCAGAGGAACAGAGCGCCCAATCGATCCGCGATTGCACTCCGCACGATGGCATCGCAGACCATGATACCAAAAAAATGGATGCTGCAGATAAGCAAAAACCACCCAAGAAGAGCTGCGTTCTTCCGGACAAACAAGCCGTGGGCGCGCATTGCTTCGATCAGAGTTTCGTTATGGAGTGTCAGCGAGATTTGGACTGAGCAAAACGCGATGATCAAGACGCTCATCAGCACTCGCGCAATCGGCAGGTAATCGAGAACACCTGGAATGTTGGTGAAATACGCAAGAAGAAGCGGCAACCGAACGATCAACATACTGACCGCCACCACGATGCCGGCCCATTCTAAAACATAACTAAAACGGCGCATGGCGAAGCGGAAAAGTTCTCCTTCTTCGAAGCTCACGCCCTTGATCCAGGCCAGGCAGACTGTAATGAGATACACCTGGATATAAACTCCCAGCAGGTACTCGAAAATGAATGCGGTCGCATCGACCGTGGCCGAGATTCGCAGAAGCCCAGCGGCTGAGACCAAACCACTCCACTCCGGTAATCGCCAGAACACAATTGGCTTTAGGAGCGACGCCAGTGCGCTCAGCAACAGAATCAAATAGGTTAGATGACCCCAGAAGCGATAACGCTTCCATAATGCTCGCAGCAATGCGCCGTGCAATCCGCGCCAGTTGGCGAGCAGGAAGACGGCGGCCACGACGGAGAGCGGATAAGTAGTCGTCGCGTTATCGAAAATTCCTGCGACTCCCTCCAGCGCGGGCAACAGCGTTTCGCGCCATATGTCTACAAAGCGCGGCCAGTACCAGTGCGGCAGCGAGATGATCTGATTCAGATCGACGTCGCCCCAGCTTCGGATTGGAGTGAAAGTGACAAACTGAAAAAAGAAATAGCCAAACCCAAGGAGCGCAAAGCTCATCCAAATGCGTTTGTAGCGTCGGATGCAACGAAAGCCGTCCCCAAGCGCATGCCGCACCGGACTGAACATCATCAGAATCGCGTAGCCACTGCAAAGTCCAAGCAGCGGATACAGACGCGGCAAGTGTCGCCACATGTTAGCGGACAATGTTTTGGTAGGGCGCGACCGCAGCCTGCTCGCCGCGGCGAGGGTGCGCCGAACACGAACAGACGGCCCGGCGATCCGTCCCTACCGGTTGTAAAATCATCTACCGAATCAGTCCCCAGTGCTGATAGAACGGCCAATAGACTAACAAGCCGCGCCCAACAAGGTTCTCCTCGGGGACCGGCCCCCAGTAACGGCTGTCGTAGCTGTTATAGCTGTTATCGCCCATGGCGAAATAACCACGTGGCGGCACAGTGTAGGTTTGTTGCGGCGTTGACAGATAGTCGTGGCCTGGGGCATAACCGCGATAGGGCGGTTTCGCGGCCATTTCCCGCGCAAAACCGTAGCCCTCTGCTTTCTTGCCATTCACATAGAGAAACGGCGGATCAATTCGCAAACGATCGCCCGGCAGACCAGCCAACCGCTTGATATAAAACGGCGAGCCTGCCTCGGGGTCCTCGCGGATACCTGGAATATGATTGGTCCGGAAGACAAACGATTGCTCCTCTGGCGATAATTTCACCGCGGTGATACATCCGACCGGGCAAAACGTTGAAATCATGGCTGAGCGTATCGGGTGACGCATACACGAGAAAGTTCTGCCGCTGGCAGTTCAGTCGCGAAAACGTAAAAAAGAAGAGGACCTTTTTTGGCGTGATCTCAAAAACTTGATCATCCTCACGTGAGACCACGTTGATGTAATTGCGACCCCGAACAATGAACTCACCGATCTGTTGCAGAATACTTGGTGGCGGTTCTGTGCTGGGATGACCAACGATCCCGTTTAATGTCGGCTGCATTGAGCCAGTAGGAATTTTAAACGGCTGCAGGAAATAGGAGCGAATCCCCACGGCCACAACGATGGCCACCAAAATCACCTCGCAGTTCTCTCGCCAATGCGATTCCCATGTCACTGGCGTCAGCCGGTGCAACGTCTTATCAAGTGCGTCGGCTGTGCTGTGAATTCTCTCGCGGTCTCGCTGACGTAACGCTTCGCGGAGGTCCTTCATGCCTGTAACGATTTGGTCGCGATCCGCGCTGTTGAGCTGATCGTCTTTGTATCTCAGATATTTCCGGGCATGCCGCAGCAGCAACCGGCTATGTTTCACTTGGCGCGATGTAAACATGGTTTAGCAAATGACGAAGCACGAATGTCGAATGACGAAACGCTTCGGCACGTTAAATCGTTGAACCGTTGAATCGTCGAATCGGAAATCCGATGTAACGGTGTAACGTTTTAACGAATCACGCCTCTTCATTGTGCTTTCAATACTTCAATGAATGCTTCTTGGGGAATGTTGATCTTCCCAATGCTCTTCATCCGTTTCTTTCCTTCCTTCTGTTTCTCGAGAAGTTTCCGCTTACGCGTAATATCGCCGCCGTAGCATTTCGCGGTTACGTTTTTTCGCAATGCCGAAACGCTCTCGCGCGCAATAATTTTCCCGCCGATAGCAGCCTGAATCGCCACCTGATATAGCTGCCGTGGGATGACTTCCTTTAGTTTGGCCGCCAGCTGCCGTCCCCTGGCCTCCGCTCGATCTTTGTACACGATGTTCGAAAATGCGTCGACCGGCTCGCCGTTAACGAGCAGGTCCAGTTTTACCAATTTCGCCGCGCGATAGCCGGTGTGCACGTAGTCCATGGAGCCGTAGCCGCGCGTAAGGCTCTTAATCTTGTCGTTAAAATCCACGAGAATTTCGTTGAGCGGCAACTCACAATGCAACATGACTCGCCGCGTATCCAGCGACTCGGTGCGCTCCATCTGGCCGCGTTTCTCCAGAATCAATTGCAGGATGTCGCCGATATTTTCATTCGGGCAAAGAACGTAAGCCTTTACAATCGGTTCACGAATTTCCTGGAGCAGGCTCGGATCAGGCAGGTGAGCGGGGTTATCAATCAGCAATTTTTCTCCGCGCGTGGTGACCACCTCGTAGACAACGCTTGGGCTAGTGGCGATGATGTCCATGTTATACTCCCGCCGGAGCCGTTCCTGGATGATCTCCATGTGTAGCAACCCGAGAAAGCCGCAGCGAAATCCAAATCCGAGCGCAACGGAACTTTCCGGTTGATAGACAAACGCGGAATCGTTCAAGCGCAGTTTCGCGATTGCCGTCTTCAAGTGTTCGAAGTCGCCGGTATTGATAGGATAGATCCCGCTGAATACCATGGGATGAATTTCCTGAAAACCCGGAAGCGGCTCCCGCGCGGAATGGCGCTGATCGGTGATGGTATCGCCGATCTTCATGTCCGCCGTTGATTTAATGTTCGCAATGAAGTAACCGACGTCGCCGGGATTTATTTTTTCCTGCGGGAGCATCTTCGGCGTAAATACACCCACCTCCTTAATCTCGTAGCGTGCATTATTGCTCATCAGCGTGATTGCATGACTCGCTTCCATTGTCCCGGAAACGACACGCACATAGCCCACCACGCCGCGATAAACATCAAACACCGAATCAAAAACCAGCGCGCGCAATGTTTGATCCGCCGGCTGTCGCGGCGGCGGAATGCGCTTCACAATTGCCTCGAGAATTTCCTCGATTCCAGTTCCCATCTTTGCGCTCGCTTGAATCGCTTCCTCGGCAGGGATCGCAAGAATTTCCTCCAACTGGCGATGCACGGAGGCCACATCTGCGTTTGGCAAATCGATCTTATTGATAATCGGAATAATGGTGAGCCCCTGCTTGTGAGCGAGATGAACATTCGCGACCGTTTGTGCTTCCACTCCCTGCGCCGCATCGACAACCAAAAGGGCGCCCTCGCACGCAGCAAGGCTACGTGAGACTTCATAACTGAAATCGACATGTCCGGGAGTGTCGAGCAGGTTCAGCCGATAGTTTTGTCCGGATTTGCTCGTGTAACGCATTGCGACCGGATGCGCTTTGATCGTGATCCCGCGTTCCCGCTCAAGGTCCATTGAGTCCAGAAGCTGGTCCTGCTTTTCTCGCTCCTGGATTGTGCCCGTGCGCTCGAGCAACCGGTCCGACAACGTTGTTTTGCCGTGATCGA
>QHRI01000046.1 GCA_003221375.1 Verrucomicrobiota bacterium | reverse complement strand
TGCCTTCGCCTGCTCCAGAACATCCCTGGGAAATTCCGTTGGTAGATGAAATTTCCGAATGATCGACAACATGTCGATGCCCGGAGCTGACGCCGGACCGAGCACTTCGATGATTTGACCTTCGGGATTAACGTGGCGCGATTCCCAAGGTTCCAGCCGAACTACGACTTTATCGCCAATTTGTGGGGCAACTTTGGAAGTTGCGAGAGGCAAGCCAGCCATGGCGGGTTGGTCCCCTGGCGAACTGGAAACTTGCCCTACATAAACGTCGTGCACGAAGCGCGGGTCGTCCGGCACGACGTAATAAAAATTCCGCGAACGTTGGAGAGTGCCGACAATCGTATCGTGAGCTCGTTCCAAAATTCGAATCACGCGCCCTTCGCGACGCCCTTTGATACGCCGATAAGGTTCATCCTGCGATATGCGCGCGACCACACGGTCGCCATGCATGGCTGTTCCGATGTTTTCCGCCGCGATGAAAACGTCCGATTGCCCCGACACTTCGGGCGCGAGAAATCCGTAGCCGGCTTGATGAATCGACAGTTTGCCGGTTACCAGGTCAGCCTCAGCCGGCAGAATATATCGGTTCTTTCGGATGCGAGCGATCTCGCCGGCGCGTTCGAGCTCGCGCAAGCTCTTGCGCAACGCAACCCGCCCGGCGGCCGTCACGCCCATCTTGCGCGCGATTTCGACCTTGTTGAGCGGCCGATAATCTTTCCGCGCAAGCAGACTCAGAATTTGTTCTCGAATGTTACGTCCGTTCAAAGCCATCTAAGCGAAACAATAGCGCCAGGTTTTTCCATTTACTGCGATTTCAATCGGAGGTCGAATCATGCCAAGAGCGATTGTTGCCGGCGCGTTCGCGATTGCCCTGGCGATTGTCTCATTTGCCGCAGGAGGAGCCAAGATGAAGATCACAAGTTCCGCTTTTCAAGAAGGTGGGAATATTCCGTCAAAATTCACATGTGACGGCGGCGACACCAGTCCACCGTTGCAGATTGCAGAGACTCCTTCCGGCGCAAAAAGCCT
Source organism: Verrucomicrobiota bacterium (assembly GCA_003221375.1). Taxonomy (GTDB): domain Bacteria; phylum Verrucomicrobiota; class Verrucomicrobiia; order Chthoniobacterales; family UBA10450; genus Udaeobacter. Next base: position 3,797 of record QHRI01000046.1, on the reverse strand, counting down.
GGTCCTGGTTGTCGATGACCCCGATGCACCGAGCGGACTGTTTACGCATTGGATGGTTTGGAACATTTCTCCGCAGACCAACGCGATCGCAGAGGGTAGCACGCCTAAAGGCGTCCACGGAACAAACGACTTCGGCAGATCCGGTTACGGTGGACCGTGTCCGCCCTCAGGAACACATCGTTACTATTTCAAGATTTTCGCGCTGGACCGCGAGCTGGACTTGCCCGCTGGTACGAAACGGAGCCAGCTGGACGCAGCAATAAAAGGGCACGTTGTCGCGCAAGGCGAGTTGATGGGACGCTACTCTCGAAAAAAATAACCGTAGCCGCCTCGCGGTGCGACGCGCGACGCTGACATGAAGGGCCCGTCTGTGCCGCGTCACTCGGAGGTCGACGGCTACAGTTTCGAATAATCCAGGTCCGGTGTTAGTCTCATCCATGATGCGTGGGAGGCTCTGGAAAATCGGCGACCGCCTCTTCGATCTCTCGCGGCAGGGGCTGATCATGGGCGTATTGAACGTGACTCCGGATTCGTTTTCCGACGGCGGAAATTTCTTCGATTTGAAAAATGCCGTGGAGCACGGTTTGAGGATGGCTGCCGAAGGTGCGCATATCGTCGATGTCGGTGGCGAATCCACGCGGCCGGGCGCCGAAGCTGTCACGGTAGAGGAAGAATTGCGCCGTGTGATTCCGGTGATCGAAGAATTGCGCAGAGGGAGCGAAGCTATGATTTCGATTGATACGTCGAAGGCCGAGGTTGCGCGCGCGGCGATCCGGGCTGGAGCTTCGATTGTGAACGACGTTACCGGGGGCCGAGGAGACGGCGAAATGATGCCGCTGATTGCCGAAACCAAATCCGCTTTCATCATCATGCATATGCAAGGAACTCCGCAGACCATGCAGATCGCGCCGCAATATACGAACGTCGTCTCAGAAATTTCTGATTTTTTTCGACAACAACAAGCGCGCGCCCTAGTTTATAATATTGACACCATGGCGATTGCGTTTGATCCGGGCATTGGTTTCGGGAAAACGCTTGAGCACAATCTTGAGTTGCTCGCGCAACTCGAGAGGCTCCGCGTGTGTGATCGTCCGATTGTGATTGGCGTTTCCCGAAAATCTTTCCTGGGCAAACTGATCAATTCGGCGCAAATCAGCGATCGGTTAGCACCCGCAGTGGCGTTGACTTCGCTCCTGCGCGCGCGTGGCGCAGATGTGCTTCGTGTTCACGATGTCAAAGAAAACGCACATGCCTTAAAGATAACGGAAGCAATTCTTCAAAGGACAAAATGATCCATCAGCTCATCGATCTCTGGTTTCGAGGATGGCGCAGTCTTTTCGAGATCCTTCTGCTGAGCGTGGCGATCTACTACGGTTACCTCTACTTTCGCGGAACGCGCGGGGCGAAAGTGCTCACGGGGCTGGCCATTGTCTTTTTGACACTGACTCTTATTTCGACGCTGCTCAATTTGGTTGTGATTGGCTGGATCGTACGAAGCTTTTCGGTTTTCCTCGCAGTTGCGCTGGTGGTGATTTTTCAGCCGGAGCTACGACGTGGATTGGCTGCTCTTGGCGGACATCCAATTTTTTCGCTGACCAGCGAAAAGCGGGAGACTGTCCATGATCTTGCCGAGGCGGTCATGCAACTGGCAAATAAGCAATTCGGCGCCCTTATCGCGATCGAGCGCGACACGTCAATTCGCGTTTACGAGGAAACGGGCGTCACCATCGACGGAGATTTTTCCGTTGAGCTCATGCTGACCATCTTTCATCCAAAGGCTGCGCTGCACGATGGCGGAGTGATTATTCGTAACGGGCGAATCGCAGCCGCCGCATGTATTTTCCCAGTGAGCCAGCGCGAAACGCTCGATCGAAGCCTGGGATTACGTCATCGCGCCGGACTTGGGATTACTGAGGAATCGGATGCCGTGGCGGTAGTTGTCTCCGAAGAGACGGGCAGTATTTCGATTTGTCATCGGCGTCGAATTGAGCGCAATTTTACTCCGGAGACTTTTCGCCAACGAATCGCGGAAATCTTGTTGCACAGCAAATATGAAGAGACTAATTCTGAAGAACTGGCGCGCGAAGTTGATCTCTCTCCTGCTCGCGACAACGCTTTGGTACCTAATCAAAAAGAACGTAGCGACGACGCCCTTGCCGTCTGACAGACCGTCTCCGTCGCCGATGACGGAGGCGCGCTAGCGTTGCTATCGAACCAAGCGCAAAGTTCCTGCGCCAGCGATTTCGGATCATCCCCGAGCGGAGCGAGGGAGCTCTCCCTGGGTGATTGATCGCGCCAACATGAGCCGCGCTCGCGGAGTTCGTAGCCGAGATCCTTCGCTTCGCTCAGAATGACGATCGCTGTTGATCACACTCGAGCTTGGTTGGCTAGACTGTTAACGCAAGAAACGCGACAGATTCTCTTCTTCCCAGCGCCGAGCGCGTCGGTAACCCGGGAATTGACGCTCGCGACGGTTGAATTCTTCCGTGTGAACCCGTCGGCGACCGCGGGAGAGCGCCTCATCAGGCACTACGGAGTGCAGCATCTCGTGATAAAGCACGTACCGTAGAAACCAAGCCGGCACGAATGGCTGATCCAGCGCCCGATTGATCCGAATAACGCGATCTTGTTCCTGAATTGTGCCAAAGATGAAATATTCCTTGGGCCGCTGCCTTCGCCGACGACCCCACATCACTTTGTAATCACGAAGACGCCCGCGAAAGTAGCGCTTGTTTAGGTTCTCAAACATCGGACGCAAATCGAAATGCGTTCCCTCGTGAAGCAGATTCAACTGCCATTGCATCGGCAGGTTAGGGTGCGCGAGCTTTCGTTTCGTCTTTTTCTTTGTCTTTTTAGTCTTAGCCATTTGCTCTTCCCCCAGAAAAATCGATAACGTGCAAGGTAGTTTAGTGGCCTTCAAATCTGGAGACAAGTGAACCGTCCAAATTTGCCAGAAAAATTCCTAACTAGCTAATAATTAGACAATTATATAGGTTAATCGCCGCACTATGACTGGCCAACCTAATTGTCACATCGTCTGGTCTTTAGCGGAAAACGGCCATCGGTTTGACCGCGTCCGCTCGATCTCGGAACATCCCTGATTCGAAACCTGGACCGTCCAGATTTATTAGGGACACTGAAGATTGAAAAGGTTGCACGGCATTTTGCGAAGTTTGCAATGCGCGTATAATTGTCTTCACGTCCGTGCGGATGTGCGGAAGATTTAATCGAGTCTAAATCGGATGACGCCGTTTCTTCGAAAGTTGCTGGGGCAAAACTGGCTTCTGCTGTTGACGACGCTCGCTCTAGCGGTCTTTGGAGTCGTGGCGATTTACAGCGCCACTTCCACACGCGCGGACTCGTATGCAGCAGACTTCTGGCGAAAGCAAGCAAACTGGGTGGTCGTGGGTGTGTTTGCTTTTATGCTAACGAGTTTGGTCCACTATCGCTGGATTCGCTGGGGCGCGCTGCCGATGTATCTGGCCGGTATCGTCTTTCTAATCATGACGAAGTTTATCGGGACCAAGGTCTATGGTGCTCGCAGCTGGCTGCATTTGGGGCCGGTCAATTTTCAGCCAGCGCAGCTTGCGGTTATCGCTGGCATCATGGTTCTGGCGCTGTTTCTGACGCAGTTTCGCGAGATGCATCCAATGCTGCGGTTGCTCCTCTGCGGAGCGATTGCCGCGGCGCCTTGTCTGCTCATTTTGATGCAACCGGACTTGGGCGAGGTAATCATTTGGGTGCCGGTCCTCCTGGCCCTTTTGTTCGTCGGTGGTCTGCCGCTGCGCTACTTGATT
>QHRI01000045.1 GCA_003221375.1 Verrucomicrobiota bacterium | reverse complement strand
AGTGAAATTTATCGCGGTACGGAGTACACGGTTGATTTTCTTCCAAAAATAAAATTCGAGATGGTTGTTACCGACGACCGCGCGCAACGGGCAGTCGAAGCAATTTTGGGAGCCGCCAAAACGGGCAAGATCGGCGATGGGAAAATCTTTGTGACCGAGGTTGAAGAAGCGGTGCGAATTCGGACAGGTGAACGCGGAACGGAGGCATTGTGAGGCGCGAGACGCCTCCCGTTAAAACGTTACGATAGAAATGCCATTCGCAACGCTTTAGCGAAACAAAACCATGTACGAATATCTGCTGTCAGTCTTTCTTGGAATCGTCGAAGGACTGACTGAATTCCTTCCGGTAAGCTCTACCGCGCATTTGCGTATCTGCGAAGCCTTGCTGCACATCGATCTGCACGACGGGTTCTGGAAAATGTACACGATCGTTATCCAGCTTGGCGCCATCCTGGCGTTGCCGGTCTATTTTTGGCACCGCATCGTGCAGTTTGTTCGCACGTTCCCGAGAGGCGAGCGCGGCGATCGCACTATTTTGACGCATCCGTTAAGCCTTACATTGATCGCGTTTGTTGTCACCGCAATGACAACTAACGCCAATATCCACGCGGCTATCGTGAGGTTCGAGTAGCTGCCGAGCACAGTCGGAGTTGGGAAAAGCCGGATCAGGCTCGCAGCATAGAAGGTGTTCCAAGAGGCGTGCATCAATACAGCCATAAACACGCTGTTTCTCGTGTTGTTGGATGTCCACCATCGCTGCCGGCCAGGTTGCAGGTCTGTCGCGTCCAGCCGCGCTCGAATTTTCGTTTTTCTTATCGATGCCGACAATGGTGGTGGCGACAGGGTTTGATTTTTTGAAGACCGTGATGCCACATCATCATGAAGCGGGTATTGCGCCGCTGACTATGAATCCTCACGAATGGATCGTGCTCGCGATCGGATTTATCGTTTCGTTTTTCGTAGCATTGGGCGTGGTCGCCTGGTTTATGAATTGGGTGCGTGCCCGGGGGTTTGTGCCTTTCGCGATTTATCGGATTATTCTCGGTATTGGGTTATTGGTGCTGTTGGTGCGTGGAATCATGTAATCGATTGGACATGGGAACCGATGTTATTCTTCCCGATCTGCAAAGTGCTGTCCTGTGTGAGGACGTGCGCTGCGAGATCAATGGTATGCAAACCCTCGTGGGCGTGTTGAGTGTCATCCCTGCGCCGGCTCTGCCGATCAACTACATCCGGCTTTGCATCTGGACGCGCTGGTGCAGTGGAGCGGGAAAATTTCGGCAAAAATCCCGCATCATTGGCGTTGACGAACAACAGGTCATCGCGCAGGCAGAAGTGGAATTTGTTTTGAAGGAAATGGAAGGCCACGCGACCAATGTTCACTATTTTGGCGGCGTGCAGTTTCAGCAATACGGCTTGCATAACGTGGAGATTTATCTGGAAAACGAATTGCGGATGCGCTTCCCGCTGCCTGTGATCAAGGTCACGCGGGCAACTGGTTAAGCGGCTTTTTGTGAACGGGGGCTTGCGAGCGGGTCGAAGTTGCTTATCACGACGATCTATGCCGAGGGGATTTTTCGTGATGCTGCTCTGCAGTTCTGTCATCGTCGGTCAGGCCCGCGCACAAGAGGTAATCGTTGCTCGTGAAACGAAACCGGAAGCTCCCAAACAAGCAGCGCCGCTTCCCGAGCAAACTCCAGTAGAATCGCCAACGCCTGAGCAAACTAAGCCCAAATCACAGAGTAGGAAGTCTACGTCTGCAAAGCCCACGCTTGAGCAAATGCGGACGGCAGGAGCGCTTGCCGCCGAACGGCTGAACAATCCAACTCCTCCACAGAGGAACAAATCTGATCAATCAGATGCGGAGCCTGCTCTAACACCAAGTCCCGCCGCCACAGAAGTTCCCACGCCGGCGATGAGGGAAACTCGTTCCGAACAAACGAGCACATCGCGTCGGCCAAGTTCACGAACGGCGAGGCCGGAGCCAATCGGTGCCGTGCGGCCAACCTTGATGGAGTCCGGAAGAGAACAGCCAAGCGTTTCTCCTTTGCCAAAAAAGCAAACACCAGCGCCTTAATCGGCAAACCCATTGGTGTTTATCGTGCCGAAGGCGTTATTTCAATATGAGCCCCGGGGCAAGCGCCCCAGGGATGCGAATTACCATTGTCTCTGGAAGTGAATTGCGCCTACAGCGTGGGCGTTTGGGCTTCTTGGAATCCCAGCGCGTTGCCCCCAGGGCTCAGATTGATCGCCCCGCCTTTACCGCTGAACACACCAACGGAAATTCTCTTGCACGGGGATTCCGCCAACATATTATTCGTGGGCACTCCCGACTGTGTCCTGCCGGATGCATCGGGAAAATTTTTTGCCCATTTCTGATCACCATGTCCAACACGATTTTAATTGGGGCGCAGTGGGGCGACGAAGGTAAGGGCAAGATTATCGACGTGCTTACCGCGAAGGCGGACATCGTTGTTCGCAGCCAGGGCGGCAATAATGCCGGGCATACCGTCTTCCATCGCGGCGTTAAATACATTCTGCACCTGATTCCCTCAGGAATTCTGCGACGCAGCAAGGTTTGCGTAATTGGAAACGGCGTCGTTATCGATCCGATCGCACTGCTTCGCGAGATCGATGACTTGCGCAAACTAGGGGTCACGGTCGCCAGGAATTTGCTCATCAGCGATTGCGCCCATCTGGTCCTCCCTTATCACCGCTTGCTCGATGAACAACGCGAACTGCGCCAAGGCCATACCAAAATTGGGACTACTAAACGCGGCATTGGACCGGCCTACGGTGATAAAGCAGCGCGCACGGGACTACGCATGTCCGATTTGGTGCAGCCGATTGTGTTCTCGAAAAAACTGCAGGCAAAGGTGATCGAGTACAATAGAATTCTCCACGCACTCGGTGCAAAGCCTGTCAGCTTTCGGGAGGTCAATGAAAGTTATCTGGCGGCCGGCGAAAAATTGCGTCCCTTCGTTGGCAACACGGTGGTGTATCTCCATCGCGCGATGGAGCGAGGCAAAAAGATCCTTTTCGAAGGGGCACAAGGAACGTTCCTCGATATCGATCATGGGACGTATCCGTATGTGACCTCCTCAAATACGACGGCGGGTGGCGCATGCACGGGTACTGGCGTGCCACCTCATCGCATTGACCGAGTCGTAGGCGTGATGAAGGCGTATACGACTCGCGTCGGTGAGGGCGCTTTGCCGACTGAAGATATGCAATTGACTCAGATGCTTCACAACTTGGGAAGGGAATTCGGCGCTACCACAGGTCGCAAACGCCGCTGCGGTTGGTTCGACGCTGTGGCAACCCGCTACGCCAGGATGATCAACGGAATTGACGAACTTTCCATCACTAACCTGGACGGGCTGGATCATGACGACCCGATCCGCGTTTGCGTGGCGTATCGCCTAAACGGCAAGCGTCTCGGCGTGCCGCCCTCCGATGCAAGGCAGCTTTCCAACTGTGAGCCAATCTATGAGGAGATACGCGGGTGGAATACGCCCACTCATCCTGCCAAAACTTTTTCGCAACTTCCTCCTGCAGCGAGGAAATATGTCAGATATATTTCCAAATTAACCGGAGCAAAATTATCCATGATTAGCGTCGGACCGGCACGCGGTGAGACGATTGTTTTGTAGCCATGCCTGCGAACGTGAAGAGCGTTCCTCGTCACATTGCGATCATCATGGACGGTAACGGCCGGTGGGCCAAGGCGCGCGGTCTGCCGCGCATCAAAGGACACGAAGCCGGCGCCCAGGCTGTTCGCCAGTGCGTAGAAGGATGTGGTGAATTAAAGGTGGAATATCTCACGCTTTACGCTTTCTCCGCGGAAAACTGGCAACGCCCCAAGACTGAAGTTCTCGCGCTCATGCGCCTGCTCGAAAAATTCTTGAAGGAAAAGACGCCGGAATTGGTGGAGAAAAATGTGCGTCTTCAGGCGATCGGCCGCTTGACTGATTTACCCGCAAGTTCGCAGGAACAACTTCACAAAACAATCGAGCAAACTGCCGGCAACACTGGTTTGACTCTCATTTTCGCCCTGAGTTATGGAGGCCGTCTCGAAATCATCGACGGTATCAAAAGTTTGCTTCGCGCCATCGAGCTCGGTCACATCGACAAGGCGATGATCGATGTGGAGATGTTCAGCAAACACCTTTACACACGGTACTATCCCGATCCCGATCTTCTTATCCGCACTTCAGGCGAAATGCGTCTGTCCAACTTCCTTCTTTGGCAAACATCTTATACGGAGATGTACATCACACCTAAGCTCTGGCCCGATTTTACCAAAAAAGATCTTATTGCGGCCGTCGAAGAATTTGGTCGTCGCCAGCGCCGCTACGGAGTGGTGGTATAGACGATATCGATGCCCCGTGCGGTTTTGTGCACCTCGACATAGTGAGATGTAAAAAGCTAATTTTCACTCTTTAAAAAGAATATGAGGTTTGAAAATCAAGTTGCGATTGTTACCGGAGCGGGCCGGGGAATTGGGCAAGCTATCGCGTTGCGACTGGCAAATGAAGGAGCGCGTGTGGCGTGCGTGAGTCGCACGGAAGCAAACGCAAGAAAGGTCGCCGATCAGATCAACGCAATTCGTGCTGACGCGGCAAAGGCCTACACGGTCGATGTCGTGGACCATGCGGCGGTGCAAAAAATCGGCACCGGGATTCTCAGCGATTTTGGCAGAGTCGACATTCTGGTGAACAACGCCGGTGTGACTCGTGACGGGCTTGCCATGAGAATGTCACTCGAGGATTGGGATTCAGTTGTTAACACGAATTTGCGCGGCGCGTTCAGTTTTGTGCACGCCATTATTCGCGCGATGACCAAACAGCGGGACGGTCGCATCATCAACATCAGTTCGGTGATCGGTTTGATTGGGAACGCAGGGCAGACAAATTACGCGGCTAGCAAGGCGGGCGTGATCGGATTTACCAAGTCGCTTGCCCGCGAATTGGCGAGCCGCAATATCACCGTAAACGCCGTGGCGCCGGGATTCATCACCACAGACATGACCGCGGGACTTTCCAATGAAATTAAGAATTCCATTCAATCAAAAATTCCGCTCGGTAAAACAGGCACGCCCGAAGACATTGCCAATGTAGTGGCATTTCTCGCGTCTTCTGAAGCCGGTTACATCACCGGTCAGGTGTTGTGCGTCGACGGCGGAATTGTGATGTGATGAAAATGACGAAGCACAAATGACGAATCAAATCCGAATTTTCAAATGCCTTTCAAACGTGAGTGTTTAGTCATTCCTCCGTCATTAGACTTCGATGTTCGTTATTCACACATCGCGCTGCACGATCGTAACGCGGCCTTCAGCGAGGAGCCTGTCAGCGGCGGAGACGTGGCATTCATAAACGCAATTAACCCCATCTCCGAATAAACGCAGCGCGCGTACTTGCAGCGGGGACTCGATGACATCGAGCTGTGTCGCGTGCAGCCGCGCGTCGCGCAAGGCAGCCAAATACCCAGGCGGCGCGAGTGCATTTACTAAACGCGCCCGCAATCCGCCATGCACCGCCGACGCTTGCGCGCCATATTCGAAAGCATGCAAAGCAGATAACTG
>QHRI01000044.1 GCA_003221375.1 Verrucomicrobiota bacterium | reverse complement strand
CCGAACACGAGTGCGCGGACGAGGTTCTTTCCCGGATCACGTACTTCGCTCCCAATGAACGTGACGTTCGTCCAGGCAGTTTGGGCAAACAACGGACCGACCATCGATTTGCCAAAAAGCAGTGCAAGAGCGAGCCCGCCGACGAATGTGAAGCCGGGTTGCGCAACCTGCGGGCTCCAGCCGTTTGCCCACGAATCCCACCATTTAGACGCCAGCGCGGCGGAGTTGACATTCCAGCCTAACGACAAACCGATCACGACCACGGCGGCGAGCGCAGCTGTTTTCGTAAACGTGAATGTGTTCTGGACAATCTTTCCAACTTTAAGTCCACGCGTGTTGGTCCATGTCAGTAACGCGATCAACGCAATCGCGGCCAGTTGTTCACTCGACAGGCTAATGGCGTAGCTGCCTATTGAAATCGGCGGGACCAAATAACTGTCCGTTGAAACCGCTGCGACAAAAACGCCGAGAAATTTCGCGAACGCAATCGCCACCGCGGCAATAGTCCCCGTCTGAATCACGAGGAACAAAGTCCAGCCGTACAGAAATCCGATGGACGATCCGTATGCTTCGCGCAAAAAAACATAAACGCCGCCGGCGCGCGGCATCATCGTCGCCAGCTCCGAGCAACAAAGCGCGCCAGCGATTGTCATCACGCCGCCCACAGCCCACGCCAGAAGCAACCAGCCGGGCGCGCCGCTTAATCGCGATGATTCGGCCGAGGTGATAAAAATACCAGACCCGATCATCGAGCCCATCACGATCATAGTCGCGTCGATCGGACCGAGGGCGCGAAGCAAGCTCGTTGCCTTGTTGTCGATCTTTTCGTTCATCTTTTTCAGGTTAAGCAGAGTCGAGACGTCTCTTACTGTTTTGCGCGTTCGGATCTTTCGGGATATTTCGGCGCTCGAATTGTTACTCCTTGTTTCTCAAGATGCGCCCGTAACACCCGTGCAAATTCTTCCGATCCCGGCGTGTCACCGTGGACGCAAACTGTCTCCGCGCGAACCTCGACATCGACATTGTCGATCGATCGAACTCTCCCCTCCCGAAGCATTCGCATTACGCGTTCGGCCGATTCTTTTGGATCGTGCATCAAAGCACCCGGCCGATTTCTTGGAACAAGCGAACCATCCGCCAGATAATTGCGATCCGCGAAAACTTCGCGGGCGACCCACAAATGCGCCGCTTCGCCAGCTCGCGCAAGCGCACTCTTGTCGGGCGCAAATAAAACCAGTGACGAATCGACCGAAACGATTGCGCGCACTATTGCCTCGGCAAGTTTCTCATCGTGAGTTGCCATATTGTAGAGCGCGCCGTGCGGTTTCACATGATTCGGCCGCACGCCGATATCGTTAGCAATTGCCTGAAAGACGCCAAGCTGGTAGGTGACCGCATCAAAAACTTCAGCAGGCGTGACCGACAACTGTTTCCGGCCGAAATTCTCGCGATCGAAAAGACTCGGATGGGCCCCAACCGCCGCGCCTTCCTCGCGTGCCGTGGAAATCGTCTCGTGCATCGTGTCGGCGTCGCCGGCATGAAACCCGCATGCGATGCTTGCAGACGACACGAGCTTCAGCAGCTCCCTATCATGACCCGCTCCTTCGCCAAGATCGGCGTTAAGATCGACATGCAAATTCATGAATCATGCAGACTGAGTCCGATACGAAAACGTTCGAGCTGACGCTCACGTTCAAGCAAAAACCGATAGGCGTCGGCGATTGAAACTTCGGAGAAACGGACACGATCGCCGGCGCGAAGTTGCGCTGCCAGGGGAAGATCGACTGTGATCACGTGCGCAATTTTCGGATAACCACCGATCGTTTGGCAATCTCCCAAAAGCAGAATCGGTTTTCCGTTCGGCGGAACCTGGATTGTCCCCGGCGCTACTGCTTCGGAGATTAGATCGCTCTCATCAGTTCGTTTCAGTTCTGGACCCTCAAGACGCACGCCCATGCGATCGGAATCTGGTGAAACAGTGAATGCTTCAGTCGTTAGGTGTCGAAGCGTTGAAGTGTTGAAGCGGTCCCAATCGACGCCACGAACGAAACGTAAGATCGGTTTGGGCATTGCCGGACTCACCCAATCGTGCGGCGCAGTCCACGTGGAAATTCCTGTAGCCGGAGGCGATGACCCCGGCCTTGTCCCCAAATGAAGCTCATCTCCATCACGCAATGTGCGCCCTCCAAATCCGCCGAACTGCGCGCGCAAATCTGTGGACTGACTTCCCAGAACAGCGGGCACATCAATTCCACCAGAGACCGCTAACCAGGCACGGCAACCAATTTGAGGCCGCCCGAATTTCAATCGTTCTCCGGCTTGCACATGTCCTGCGTGACCGGGCGGCAATTGCGTCGATCCGATGGACACATCGAATTCGCCACCGCACCACGCGACGATACGTTCGTCCTCAAAGCGCAATTGCAGACCACCTAAAGTAATTTCGAGCCCAGCCGCACCTTCATGATTGCCAACCAGTAGATTCGCCACGCGCAACCCGAAGGAGTTCAGCGCGCCGCCTGACGAAACACCAAACTCGCGAAGACCCGTGCGGCCGAGATCCTGCACGCTGGTGAGAAATCCCGCGCGCTGGATAGTTGCTATCATTCCGACCGAAGTGGAGGAATCCCCGTGCCCAACGGAGGGTATAGCCACGGGAACCCTCGACTGCGCTCGGGATGACGGTTCGTGGATGACAACTTCAAATTCATCGCGAGTGATTTTCCGGAATCGTACGCGGTCGCCCGCGCGCAAAAGTGCGGGCGGATTTTTCTGAGAATCGAACAAGCGCAATGGCGTGCGACCGATGAGGTTCCAGCCGCCGGGCGAACGCAGCGGATAAATTCCCGTTTGAGCCCCACCAATCCCGACAGAACCGAGCGGAATTTCTTTCCGCGGAACTTCCCGGCGCGGAGTAGCCAGCTCCTTCGGAAGACCAGTCAGAAATGGAAATCCGGGAACAAATCCTATGCAGGCGACACGATACTCAGCCGCGCTGTGAAGACGGACGACTTCGCTCGGAGATGTCTTCGCGCATCGGGCAACGTCATCAATGTCGAGTGCGAACTCTCGGTCGTAACAGACTGGAATTTTGAGCAAACGTACAACCGGCGATGCACCGCTGCGATGCCTGCCGCGCTCAGCACCCGCGGCTACAACTCCACGAATACGCGTCGCCAACCACTCGAACATCTTGTCCGGCGTTTCAGTAGCTCTGGCGACAGCAACTGGGTCGAAAAAAACGGCGACGCTTGTGTAAGCCGGTGCAAGCTCGATAACTCCGGGGATGTTTGCGCCTCGAAGCTGCTGAAATGCCCGAAGAACCGTGTCCAATGTTTCCTCAGGCGCATCATCGAATCGGTCGCGGACGCGAACAATGAGCGCGGAATCTCCAAGGGGGATGATGTCCATAGATCGTCATTCCCAGCGGAGTCGAGGAATCCCGTAGCAAAACCGGGAGTATTTCTCCGGGATCCTTCGACTTCGCTGCGCTTCGCTCAGGATGACCATCTTTGACGTCACGCGCAGGTTCACTCTGCGCGCTTCGCCTCGATCTCAATGTTAATCGCAACCGTTTGGCTGATACCCGAGACGCTCTCGGCGGCCGGCGCAAACATCAAATTGAAGTCGCGTCGAGCGATCGGCTCGGTCGTCACGGCCCAGCGCGTCCGGTTCGTTTCGTCGAGTGGCGTAAGTAATTTTACGTGAAGGGTGATAGGCTTGGTTACGCCGTGGATGGTGAGATCGCCGAGAATGTCGCCGCTTTGCGGTCCAGTCTGTTTTACACTTCGGCTCTTGAATCTCATCTGAGGGAATTTTTCTACATTAAAGAATTCCGCGCTGCGCAGGTGATCGTCTCGTTTTTTGATCTGGGTGTCGATGCTACGCACGTCGATCTGCGCCGTAACTGAGGAATTCTCCGGATGTCCACGATTGACGTCGATCCTGCCATTGAATTTCGTGAATTTTCCATGAGTGGTCCCCAGGAATTGATGCACGCTGAAACTGATCGTCGAGCCTGATGGATCGAATCTGTACGTTTCGTTCGCCAATGCGGCACGGCTCAGGCCAACGATTAAGACCGCAGCAATAAGATTTCGTTGTTTCATTTGGAACTGTTCCGGGTTTTCTCCTCCGTCGCCAGCGTTTTCAACAGCGGCGTACGGGAAAGCGGCAGTCGGCCGAATAAATTTCCAAGCGCAAATGCCGGGTCGGCTTTCAATTTTTTCTCGTCGTGCACGCCGGCAATCCGCGCGAGCTCTGTCTCGAAATGCGAGACCGCGCGGGGCGTCGGATCGTTTGCATCGAGGTACCCGAAAGCCCGATGCAATAGCGCAAACAATTCAGGCTCCCGATGATCCCGCTCCGTGCAAATCTCGATTAGCTCCACAAAATACGCCGCGCTCTGCGTACGCAGATACTTGCTGCGAATCCCGGCAAACGGATTTTTTAGCATAACCTCAGTGAGCGTATGCAGATCCGACTTCCTGCTCCGCACAACGGAAATTTCAGCTTCAAAAAACAAATCCAGCTTTCCCGTAAACGGACTTTTAGGGCGGCGCGCGCCCTTTGCGATTGTTTGAATGCAACCGAACGACTCCGTGCACCAGGAGACGATCAAGCTGGTGTCGCTGAACTTTCGTTTGCGGAGCAAAATGGCCTCCGTGCTTTCCATGCCCGTGAAGCTAGCACATCGAGACAGTTGTAGGGGT
>QHRI01000043.1:3672-12656 GCA_003221375.1 Verrucomicrobiota bacterium | reverse complement strand
TGATCGATGGCGGGCGCTATCCGATAAAGCGTATCATTGGCGAAGACCTGACCGTTGAAGCGGACATTTTCAAGGATGGACACGATGTCGTCGCGGCGATCCTGAAATGGCGCGTTCTGGGGAAGCGCGCATGGCGGGAAACGCCAATGAATTTTGTTGATAACGATCGGTGGCGCGGGGTCTGCACCTTGTACGAGCAGGACATTCACGAATATACCGTCGAAGCGTGGACGGACCGTTTTCGCAGTTGGCAGGCCGAGTTCACAAAGAAATTTGAAGCCGGCATTTCCGACCTTCAAAGTGAAGCGCTGGAAGGCGCGGCTTTGGTGGAAGGCGCCTCCAGGCGCGCGCGCGATCGAGCGGACCGCAAGCGGTTGCAGGAGTTTTCTCAGCAAATTTCGACCGGCGCTAATTCAGAAATTCACGCAATCGCGCAATCCGGCGAGCTGGAAGTGCTAATGGCAACTTATCCCGATCGTTCCGCTTCGACACAGTACGATCCTCCGCCTCGTGTTGTTGTAGACCGGCCGGTGGCTTTAATCGCAGCGTGGTATGAATTTTTTCCGCGCTCGGCGGAGGGTCGGGGAGATCGCGGGTCGACGTTCCGCCAATGTTTGCCACGCGTGGAAGAAGCAAAGGCAATGGGTTTCGACGTCATTTATTTTCCGCCGATTCATCCTATCGGTCACACCAACCGCAAAGGTCGCAACAACTCGGTCACCTGCGATCGGGGGGAACCGGGCGTGCCATGGGCAATCGGCAGCGAAGCTGGGGGACACAAGGCAGTCGAGCCTTCACTCGGCACGCTGGAAGATTTCGACTGGCTTCAGAAAGAGGTGCGCAAGCGCGGAATGGAAATCGCCCTTGATTTCGCGATCAATTGCTCGCCCGACCATCCTTACGTCAAAGAGCATCCCGATTGGTTCTACAAACGCCCGGACGGCACGATCAAATACGCGGAGAATCCGCCTAAGAAGTACGAAGATATTTATCCCTTAAACTTTCGCTGTGAAAACTGGCGCGATCTCTGGGCGGAGCTGAAAAGCGTGGTGCTGTTTTGGGCCGGTCACGGAGTGCGCATCTTTCGCGTCGACAATCCGCACACCAAGCCAGTGGCGTTCTGGGAATATTTGATAGGCGGCGTGCGCGAGAAATATCCTGACACGATTTTTCTCTCCGAAGCGTTCACCAAGCCAAAGATGATGAAGGCACTGGCCAAAGCCGGTTTCAATCAGAGCTATACGTATTTCACCTGGCGAAATTCCAAGCACGAGCTCATCGAATACTTTACGGAGCTGACCCAGACTGAAATGAGCGAATATTTTCGTCCGAACCTTTGGACCAACACGCCTGACATTCTCCCGTTTGTGCTTCAAGAAGGCGGACGTCCCGCATTCATGATTCGAGTGGCTCTCGCTGCGACGCTTTCACCTCTCTACGGCATCTACAGCGGCTACGAGCTTTGCGAGAACGAAGCATTGCCTGGTCGCGAGGAGTATCTCGATTCTGAAAAATATCAGTACAAGAAGCGCGATTGGAATGCGCCGGGAAACATCAAAGACTGGATCGCGCGACTAAACAAAATCCGAAAGGAAAATCGCGCCCTTCAGGGCTACACGAACTTGCGATTTCACGACGCCGAGAACGACGCCATTCTGTTTTACAGCAAGATGACCGCCGCGCGCGATAATATCATTCTGGTCGTGGTGAATCTCGATCCCCACCGCAAGCAGAATTCATTTGTTTATGTTCCGATTGAGAGTTTTGGGCAAATGGACAGCGACGCGTATCAGGTCCAGGACTTGCTGAGTGGTGCGACCTACACCTGGCGCGGCCGGCGCAATTACGTGGAGCTCGATCCCGATGTTCAACCAGCGCATATATTTCTGGTGCGCCGCTGACAAATGGTAGGGACGGACCGCCGGGCGGTCCGCTCGATTCGGCGCGCCCGGCGGTCGCGCCCTACCACATGGTGTCCTGCAACTCAGCAAAGCGCTCTGTGTTTGATCTCCTGGTGAGGCCATTTGCATCTGGTAATTGCCCTGCATATCATTACGAAATTTCCTGCATGAAGATTTGGGTACTTCTGTTTGGCGCGCTGGCGAGCGCGTCTCCTGTGTTAGCACAGGAAGTCACAGCCACACCACCTTTGGTACCGGAGCGTTCTCAGACCGTCCTGGAGACGCTCTTCAAAGCGGGACCCGTAATGATTCCGATGGTTCTGCTGTCGATCTTCTTTGTCATGTTGGTCGTGGTTTACTTGATGACAATCCGTCGCGGCGCAGTGGTTTCGAGTGGTTATATGGCAACTGCAGACGCTCTTTTGCGTAAACGTGATTATCTGGGTCTCCTCGCTGTTTCTAATCGGCATGGGGAAGCGATCGCCCGGGTCGTGCAAAAGATGCTCGATTTCACGACCAAGAATCCGCAGGCAGATCTTCAACAGGTCCGTGAAATCGCCGAGACAGAGGGAACGCGAGTCGCGGCCAGTCTGAATAATCGGGTCATTTACCTGGCGGATATTGGAATGATCGCGCCGTTACTCGGCCTGCTTGGTACAGTCTTTGGAATTATCCACTCTTTCGGTGCGCTGGGGGCCGACATCGGCTCGGCGCGTTACGTGGCGTTGTCGCGCGGGATCAGCGAGGCGCTGGTTAACACGGCTGCCGGACTGGCCATCGGCATTCCTGCGATGGTCTTTTACGCATTCTTTCGCGGCCGAGCACAAAAATTGATTTCGGAATTGGAGGCTGCTTCGACGCATGTCCTGGCTTTGCTCTCATTGCAATACGGCCGGCCTCAGCGAACTCCCGTGCTGATCGAGGAAGAATTGTAAAAGCTGTTTCACTCCCATGAATCTGCGTGGTCACGCGCCAATGCATCATCCAGGCATTCAGCTGGCACCGCTGGTAGACGTGCTATTGCTCTTGCTGATTTTCTTTTTACTAACATGGAACGCCGCACGGACCGAGAATGAGCTTGACGTCAAGGTGCCAAAAGCATCGGCTGCCAAGGAGAAAGCCGCGCCAATTGGCGACGTTGTGGTTAACGTGAAATCAGACGGTAACGTGGTGGTGAACCGCCGCACTTTGAGCCCTGCTGAACTGACTGAATTACTGAAAAGTCTCGTTCAATTAAACGCCGAGCAAGCCGTAGTGATCCGCGGCGATGAAGCCGGTGCTTACAAGAACATCATCGGAGTATTAAATATTTGCACCGAGGCAGGGGTAACCAACGTAGCTTTCGCGACGGCAAAATGAAAATAAAGCGCAGCGCAGCCAGTCTTCTGGGACTGGCGATGCTGCTTTGCACGGCGGGCATCGCCATTGCTCAATCAGGGCCGGAAGTTCGCCGGGCGCGTCCCGTGGATGAAACACCCATTCCGCGCGCTCTTCCCGTGCAACCGCCCAGTGGTTCGGCCCACCCTCCCGCGGATGAATCAATCGATAGAGTTCTCCGGTCTCTAAAGGAGAACGCCCCGGAGCCACTACAACATGAAGGCGAGGCCGCAGCTGAGCGCCAGCTCGATTACGCGAACGGCCTTTTCACCCGCAAGCTTTACGATCTGGCGGCCCCTGAATATCAAAAATATCTCGACGATTACCCCGGGCGCGCGGGCCGTGCGAACGCGCACTTCTCACTGGGTGAATGCTATCGAAATCTCGGTCGGGCTTCGAGCGCTCGCACAAATCTCCAGAAAGTACTCAACGATTACGCCGACAGCGAATTCGCGGGACCGGCTGCATATGCGCTCGCCGAGATGGCGTTCGCGGATAAAGATTACGCAGCTGCGCTTCCGCTCTTTCATCGTTCTGCCGGGAAATCAAAAGAAGCGGCAGTAGCGCTGTCCGCGCATTATTTCGAGGCGCGCTGCCTTGAAGCTCTCGGCCGCAAAGAGGAAGCTGCCAACATTTATGCCGAGGTTGCCGAGGCCGGAAATCCGAATCCTTTCCGCGAGGATGCACGAATTACAGCAGCATCCATTTTCGCAGGGCGGGGCAGAAAGATCGACGCGCTGAAGCAATACGAAGCGCTTGCTAACGAAGCTCAGAAACCGGCTTTAAAAGCGGAATCGGCTGCGCGTGGTGGCATGATCGCGCTCGATCTTGTGCAGGCGGGCTCTTCCCGAATCCGGGAAATTCCGTCCAATTGCACAGGTCGGTCTGCGCCGATTGCAGTATCAGACTGGCCAATACGCGCAGTTGCTTTCCGAGTACAAAAAAGAGCAGGCGAACCTCCCGGAGGCCGCACAGGCTGAGGTATTGCTACTCGCGGCGAACAGCGAGCGGCAACTTGACAACTCGAAGGAGGCTGAAGCGTTATATCGCCAGCTTATCACGAAGTATCCGGATCGAGAGGAAGCAAAGGACGCTGCCTATCAGCGGTTGATCAACGTTTACAACTCCGATCCATCTGCGCTGATTTCCGCAGTGGACGAATTTCTTGCAACAAATCCTACAACCGAACGGGGCGACCAGGCTAAACTTTTAAAGGCTGAAGCGCTTTATAAACAGCAGAATTGCGCCGAGGCAGTGACGATTTACGAGGAACTGCGCGCTTCTCAGCTTTCTGCGAAATTGCGGACCGAAGCGGCCTACAAACTCGGCTTGTGTCACGCGCAGATGAAAAATATCCCCGGCGTGATTGAAGCTTTCACGTACTACTTGCAGGCTTTTCCGGATGATCCACAGGTTCCTGCGGCTCTTGCCCAGAGAGCTCTGGCTTACGAACAGGATAAGAACTATGCCGCTGCCGTTGCGGATCTAAACACAATCCTCACCAAGTATCCCAAAGCGCATGAGCGGGAGGCAGCTTTGCAGCTAAAGGCTCTGATCCTTGGAAAACAGGAAAATATCAAAAGCATGGTGGAAACTTTTCGGCAACTGCTCAGAGAATATCCCAAGAGTTCTGTCGCCGCGCAGGCGCAATATTACATCGGCAAGGCTGCGTTTGAGTCAAAGGATTACAAGGCAGCGCTGAGCGCGCTTAATGCAGCCCGTCAATTGAACAAGGCGCAATACTACAATCTCGCGTCGCTCCGGATCATGCTATGTCAGTTTTATTTGAAGGATCGGACTGCGCTTACGAAAGAGGTGAACAATTTCATGGCGAACAGCCCGGATACAAATGTGCCGCCGGAAGTTCTGGAGTGGCTCGGAATTGGATATTACAACGAGAAAAACTTCCAGGCCGCCGAAAAATACTTGAGCGCACTTCGCAAAATCGATAATCCGGGCAGCGTTAAACCTGATTTCCTGTTTTATCTTGGAGACGCGGCCACAAAGCTGAAAAACCTGCCCGAAGCTGAGGATGCATTCGGCAAGTATTTGCAAACAGCGAAAGACCCAGCGGGAAAGGCAAAGGTGTTGCTCGCGTTCGGCGCGGTGAAGATCAGCGCCCATAAACCAGACGAGGCTCAGAAAATCGCTGAAGAGATCATGGCGCTGCAACCGGAGGGCCGCGTAAATGCGGAAGCGCGTTTGCTCGCAGGCGAAGTCCAGCTGGAACGCGGAAATTTTGATGGTGCCGGCAAAGCCTTTAAGGGGGTCGCTTTACTTTATGACGATCCGGCCATCACTCCGCGGGCGCTGGACAAGGCAGCGCTGGCTTATCGACAAGCAGGCAATGTCGAGGAAGCAGACCGGTTGTCGCACGAGCTGCACGAACGATATCCGAATTACGTCGGCGGATAAGCAACAATGGACGGCTTTGGGCAACCGTCATTTCTTGGGGACAATCGTGATACCCCACGGGCCGTCGCCAGCTTTGACGCGGCCCAGCTCTTTGCGCGACTTTACATCAACAACCGAAACATCGTTCGATGCTCCGTTCGCAGTGTAGAGTTTCGATCCGCTGGGGTCGAGCGCGATTCCCCAGGCGCGATTTCCGACCGGAATTGTTGTTTCCACTACGTTTTTTGCAGTATCGATAACCACAACAGAGTTTCCACGTCCTGTTGACACATAAAGCTCTTTTCCATCCTTGGCCGTTGCAGTGCCCATTGGCAGCGAGCCTGTTGGCAGTTGGATTTTTGATAACAATTTGTGTGACAGGGCATCAATAACGGCAACATAGCCGCCATTCTCGCAAGCGACATATGCGCGCGAGCCGTCGGGTAGAAATGTAACCGACCGGGGCCGTCCGCCTGTTTCGATCGTTGCGATGACGCGCTGTTGATCGGGATCGATCGCGAAGACCTCGCCTTTTTCTTCGCACGTCACATAGACTTCGCCGTTCTGCGGATTGACACCAACGCCTTCCGGTTCCTCGGACACTTTTACTTTTCCGCGGGATTGCCCGGAGCTCAGATCGACAATCAAAGCGCTCGCATCGTCCTCATTCGCGATGAAAGCGAGCCTTCCGTCCTTGCTTATCGCAAATTGCTCTGGGTCCGAACCGACATGCCAACGATCAATTAACTTGTGCTCGCTTGGATCGATTACACCAAGCCCGTCGGCGGTCTTGTCCGCAGGCGCTCGATTTTCATCCAGGCCGGGCGCCATACGCGGCGAACCGCTTAATGTCACAAAAAGTCGCTTGCCGTCTGGGGCTGCGTGAATCCCACGGGGTCTTTTGCCTGCCTTAAGAGTCGCGACGACCGCATCCGTCGCGCCATCGATTACGCTGATATCGCCAGAGCGTTCATTGCTGACATAAACGAAATAATCAGGCGATTCAGCGCGAGCGACCAAAACGCTTGCGCTGACTAGGAATACAATGCCCCAAAGGCGTGCTTTCACGCGGGAAGTAGATCACACCGCTTTGTGCGATCAAGTCGGCGCTTTCGGATAAACAGTCGGTTTTCCTCTCAGCCCGATCCTGCAGATACCACCATGTAAACGATCACCGCCAGTGCAGCGAACACGACAATCGCGGTGACCGTGATGACCAGTTGTGGGTCGGCTTGGATTTCCCCGCGCCGAATTGCGCGGTTAATCACATGATAACGCCAGGCTGCGAACAGCGTGATCACCGCGCCGGCGCCAATCATGCACTCGCCCAGCGGTGCCGAGAACCCGGACCCACGCATCGGCATCTGTGGATTCACTCGAATTGCGACCTCGCGGATCCACAGGTTGAACCTTGCAATCACAAATCCCAGGCTCATTACCGCAATGCTTGTCCGGACCCAAGCTAGGAAGGTGCGCTCATTGGCGAGAATCTCCGATTCAATCTTGTCCGGATCGAGTCTCCCTTTTTCGTGCAGGGAATTGGGTTCTTTCTTGTTAGGCTCGGACATTCTCAAGCGATTTTGCATTCACATCCGATCACGCTCAGCCAGCGCCCGTTGGAAATCGCCTAACTGTACGCGATGGACTCATGACGGCAATTCCGAATGGCGGGGTACGCTTCTGCGAATAACGAATTTGAAACATTGAATGACGGCCGTCGCCTCGCCGTAGGCTTGCCGAAGGTCGGTTACGCGTCGAACGTCTACCGTGATTCAGCACGACAAATTGTTCATTCCAGGACCCGTTGAAGTATCGGAGAAAACCTGGGCCGCATTTTCGCGTCCAATGATTGGGCACCGCGGCGAAGATTTTAAGAATCTTTACCGCGCGATTCATCCCGGCCTTCAGACTCTCTTTGGAACAAAGCAACCGGTGTTTCTTTCCACCTCTTCGGCATGGGGCGTCATGGAAGCCTCCATCCGAAATCTGGTTGATCGCGGGGTTCTTTGCTGCATGTGCGGCGCGTTCTCGGATAAATGGTTCGACGTCGCGAAGCGCTGCGGGAAGGAGGCCGTTCCGCTCCAGGTTGATTGGGGAAAACATATCGATCAGAAGGCGATCGACAGGCAATTGGCCACGGGAAAATTCGACACTGTCGCTCTCGTTCACAACGAGACTTCAACAGGCGTGATGAATCCGCTCCCGGAGATCTGCTGCACGCTAGCCAGGTATCCCGATGTGGCGTTGGTCCTCGATACTGTCTCCTCATTCTCGGGAGTCAAAATCGACATGGATGCGCTCGGTATCGACGTGATGCTCACCGGCGCGCAAAAGGCGCTGGCGTTGCCACCGGGTTTCTCATTGTTCTCGGTTTCGGAGAAGGCATTTGCTCGCGCAGAGAAAATCCCAAACCGCGGTTTTTACTTTGATTTCCTCGAGTTCAAGGAGCAACAAGCAGAATGGATGACGCCGAGCACGCCGAGCATTGGGCATATGCACGCGCTGCAGTCGAAGCTCGATGAAATTTTCGAGGAAGGCCTGGAGGCGCGCTTTGCTCGACACGAGCGAACGAACGCGCTCGTGCATGAGTGGGTCCGCCGCACTGGCTTCGATTTCTTCGCCGAGGAAGGATTCCGCTCAAAGACGCTTACCTGCGTGAAAAACAACAAGGAGATCAACGTTCTGGAGTTGGCGAAAAAGCTTCGCGAAAAACATCATCTGGTGATCGACCCCGGTTACGGCAAAATCCGAGGAAAAACCTTTCGTCTTTCCAACATGGGCGATGAGACCGAAGAAACTGTGGCGCATCTGCTCAGCTGCCTGGATGATGTTCTTTAGAAGCGCGCCCCTCACCCTCAGTCCTCTCCCCGCGAACGGGGAGAAGCGGAATATTCTGAGCTCATCTCGCTGAAGATTCATGCGCCACTGGAGCGGTCGATTCGCCTCGCCCTTTTTGCAAAGGGGGAGGATTAAGGTGAGGGATTTCCGAAGTGCATCGCTCAGAAAACCTCGCCACCCTCACAAACATTTCTGTTGGTTATCGGTGACCAGGGGAACAAGTTATCGCGTGAACATTCGGCCACTGATCCTGGTTTTTCTTTTCAGTTTCTTTAAGCCACTGGAATCAATTTGCGGAGATCCTGCAGCGATAACGCAGGAGGAACTTGTTCGCCGCGCCCAGGAACTTTTCGACGCGGTAGTACCAGGCAACAAGGAGCCATGGCAAAAATACTTCGCCGACGATTGTATTTTCGCCGATGAAAAGGGTCGCAACCTAAACAAGACGCAACTGGTTGCCGATATTACGCCGCT
>QHRI01000043.1:0-3664 GCA_003221375.1 Verrucomicrobiota bacterium | reverse complement strand
TACGATCTCGACGAAACCGAAACCATCTTTGGCCAGAAGTTGACCGCTCGTTATCACGTGACCGATACGTGGCTGAGACGCAACGGCGTCTGGCAAATCGCTTCCAGCCAGGCGATGCGTTACTACGAAGATCCGGCTATTGCCAGGATCGACCCGAAAAAATTTGCCGATTTCAACGGCACCTACGAGTTGGCGCCGGGCCAGACCAGACGAGTTTTTTCTGAAGGCGAAAATTTGTATGTAGAGCGCAACGGGAAACGCGAACAACTTCTTTCTGAGGGATCCGAAATCTTTTTTCGCAAAGGCATCGAAGGCCGCATCCTATTTCGCTACGCGGATAATGGGAAAGTGGACGTCCTCATCGATCGTCGAAACAACGAAGACGTCATCTGGCGCAGAGTGAATTAAGTTCGAGGACATGACAGAAAAGGCTTTCGCACTGCGCTAGTTTTCCCCAGGCGAATCGCGGGTAACGTCTCACTTGGAAATCATTCCCATCGCTTATGCCAGTGATTGAAACCTCAGGCTTGACCAAAGTCTATCGCACCTACCGGAAGGAGCGGGGACTTTGGGGATCAATCAAAGGCTTGGTGAAACGGCGTTACGATGAAACGCGAGCCGCCGATCAGGTTTCCTTTAACATTGAGGAAGGCGAGTTCGTTGGTTTTCTCGGTCCAAACGGCGCCGGCAAGACCACGGTGCTCAAGATGCTTTCCGGGCTATTGAATCCAACCTCCGGAGAGGCGCGCGTGCTTGGTTTTGTTCCATGGGAACGACGCAACGAAATGAAAAGGCAATTCAGCCTGCTCATGGGACAAAAAAATGCGCGCTGGTAGGATCTGCCCGCGCAAGAATCGCTCGAACTCAATCGCGCCATATACGGAATCGACCGTGTGCGGTTCAAAAAGGTCGTGGACGGATTATCGGAGCTCCTGGAGGTGCAGGACAAAATGAATGTGATGGTCCGTGAGCTTTCGTTAGGCGAACGGATGAAGATGGAGCTGATTTCCGCGCTCATTCACCAACCGCGCATTCTTTTTCTCGATGAACCAACGATTGGCCTGGACGTGGTCAGTCAAAAACGGGTTCGCGAATTTCTGCGTGTCTACAATGAGGAACATCGCATTGTTACGTTGCTGACCAGCCATTACATGCAGGACATTCAGGAGCTGTGTCATCGCGTTCTCGTGATCGATCACGGCAAAATCTTTTTCGATGGGCCGCTGGATGAGATAGTCGACCGGTTTTCAGGGTACAAGATTCTGAGTCTAACTTTCGAAAAAGAAGCGGCGCGCGATCTTTCCGCCTTCGGTGAGATAACGGAACAAACGCCTGTTTCGGTGCAACTAAAAGTCCCACGCGCAAAGGTCACCGAGACCTGCCGCGAACTGCTCGAAGCCTGCGACGTGAGCGACATTAACGTTCAGGAAGTGCCCGTGGAAGAGGTAATCCGCCAGCTTTTTGGCGAACGACGCGAAAGTCATCGTGCCACTGATCTCGCACCCACCGAAGCGGCACAAGCTACCTAGGCTTGGTCGCAATCGACTGGCTGGCTATGGTACCACTTGCGGACCGATTCGAGTAGGGCAAGGTCAAACAGCTTTCACTATGAGATCGTGGGATCGCGTGATCGGGTACGCGCTGCTTCTTTTGGCGCTTCTCTCGTGCCACGTCAGCCGGGAGTCGAAATTAGCTGAGAAGTCGAAACAGGAGTTGCTGGCCCTGGAAAATCGGTGGCTACAGGTGGAGGACGATCCTGTGGCTCTCGAAGATATCCTTGCTTCTGATTTCCTGCACGTGGTGCCGGGGGCAATTATCACAAAGAACCAACACCTCCGGTTTCTGCGCGAGCATCCTGCGGGTGGGAAACGTCCAGAGAAGCGTTTCGAAGATCTTCATCTAAGGGTTTATGGTGAAGCAGGAATTGTGAATGGCGCCGTGATTGAAACGACTGACCACGGCGAGCGCAAGACTCTGTTCACAGATGTCTTCGCCTATCGCGATGGCAAATGGAGGGCCGTTAGCGCACAGGAGCTGCCTGTGGCCGCTCCATAACTTATGCAGCGATTTGCTCGCGCTTTCTTGAGAGGGCGCGGTTCGATCGTCAACGCTTAACACTTAGGACTTAACGGCACATCAAACTCAGACAAACCAGGCAGGATGCTTTTTTCCATTCCCTCCGCGAACGTAGGGTATTGGAGAGTCCAGCCCAGACTCCGCAGTTTCGCATTACTCACACGCTTGTTGGTGTCGCCCCGTTTGCGTTGCCCCGTTAATTCTCTAAAGGGCGGCAACGGCCGATTCAGTCTTTGGGCCAACCAGCGGTAGCAGTCACTTTGCAGCATCGGTTGATTATCAACTACATTGTAAATCTGACGTTCCTGCAATTCCCCGGTCACCAGGAGGAAAAGTGCGGACGCGATATCGTCGCGGTGCACTTGATTAACGAAGCGATCGCTTTCCGGATCGATGATCGCCGTGCCAGCTAGAAATTTGCTCAGTAACGCCGACCTGCCCGGGCCGTAGATTCCGCTGAGACGCGCAACTGTACCACCCCGGTCGAGCATTGCCTTTTCCGTTTCAAGCAGGACCCGACCTGTGTCGCGAGCAGGTTTAGTTTCACTTTCTTCGGTAACCCATGAACCATCGCGTTGCGCATAAACGCTGGTGCTGCTCGTAAAGAGCATCTTTGTTTCAACGAATCGATCGAGCAAATTGCGCACGCCATTCAAATAGATTTGCCGGTACGACTCGAATTCGCCGCCGCGCGAACTCGCGCAATGAACGACGACATCGAATGTTCGGCGGCGCTCCGCGACCTGATCGCTGTCTGAAATATCGACCTGGCAAATAGGATACGGTTTGACGGACAGCGTTGCGGCTGATTTCGCAGAAGCGGTCCAGCCTTCCGCGTCCCAGCCTGCGGCATGGAACAAATCCGCGGTCGCCTGACCAACATAACCGCAGCCGGCGATCAAGATTCGCGGCATGTCGTTGTAGTCGCCTCACTGCGAGGCGTTTTCTGCGCGTTGCATCCGGCACGGCGGCCCTGCTCCGTGGCTATAACAACCGTTCCGGTTATCGCCAGTGCCTTACGCCGCGGCTGCGATTTCAATTTCTTCAAACATGTTTTTCTGGAGAGCGCGGACTTGTTTAAGGCGAATAAGCTCCAGGAGCGCGAGAAACGTTACCACGACTTCCACGCGCGATACGGCAGCGCCAAACAAATCGGAAAAACGTAGCCGCGCATTATTTGCGACCCGTTGCAAAATAATATCAATCTTCTCCGAAACACTAAAACGTTCGGCGAAAATTTCCTGCACATCCTGTCGGGCTTCGATCCGTTTGATCACCGTTTGGAATGCATTGATCAACTGAAAAATTCCAACCTCTTCCAGACGCAGTGGCCCTTGCAAGAGCGACGATGCGCTACCTTCTCGCACAAAGATCCGCTCCTGTTCCAGTTCCCTCAGATGAAGATCCGCGGCCGCTTCTTTGAACTTCTTGTACTCTATTAACTGCCGGATCAGATCCCACCGTGGATCATCTTCCTCGGCGTCTTCTTCAGGGGGCTGCTGATCAATCGGCAACAAGCTCCGGCTTTTCAGGTAAATGAGGTTTGCTGCCATCACGATGAATTCGCCGGCAAGTTCGATATTCAATT
>QHRI01000042.1 GCA_003221375.1 Verrucomicrobiota bacterium | reverse complement strand
GCTGACTTCCCTACGCTGGCCCCCCCTAGGAATTTTTCTCATGAGACCAAACGCAGTCGTCATCGGATTGCCTAAAACCGATTCGAGGATTTTTGCGCACACCCGCTGGGACGCGATTCCTGTCCTGGCCGCGATTTTCCACACTGTCTATTTCTTCGGGATGTTCTATCTCTTTCCGCGCGTTCCGCTCTGGATTATGCTCATTCTAGGCTTCATGTACTCACTGAGCATTTCTTGGAACATCAATGGCATTTCGCACAACTTCATTCACAATCCTTACTTCCGATCCCCATTGCTTAACCGGCTGTTCAGCATTCTTGAATCAATGACCGTTGGATTCAGCCAGGTTTTTTACGAGTGCATTCACATGCAACATCACAAGGGTAACGCTGACCAGCCTGATGAAAGTGGCGAGACGATCGATTGGATTTCGATCTACAAGCATGGACATGATGGTGAGGCCGAGCACCCTCTCGGGTACACTTTCCTGAGTTTCTTTCGCGAAGATCCGAAGACGGTCTATCGGGAATTAAAACGCAAGAGTTCACGCGACGCGTTCTGGGGAGTCGCGGAATTAACGCTGTTCGTTTCCACGTTCGTCATTCTCGGCATCATCAACTGGCACTACATCTGTTTTCTCGTGCCGTTCTGGTACTTTGGCCATTGCCTTTCATACCTCAACGGATACTACCGCCACTATGGCGGTAACCCTAACGAGCCGCTCGCCTGGGGCGTAAGCAGTTACGATAAGCTTTACAATTGGATCTGGTTCTTTAACGGCTATCACGCCGAGCATCATTTCCGACCAAAAGTGCATTGGACACGAATGCAGGCGCTTCGGGGTCAGATCGTCGAACAACAACACGCCGCTGGCGTTCGAGTAATCAAGCCGCCACACGCTCTTGCTTTTCTCGATCCCGATCTTCCGAAACTAAAACAAGGTTCTGCGAAAAAAGCTCGCCTCCGTTGGAATCTAAAGTCTGCGCGCGTCCAGGGAGGAGCCAACTGAGAAGGTACTCAGCTTGGTGTTATCCGGATAAGCTACCGATTTGGAAATCGGCAAGATTATTCGAGAAGATGCGCGAACTGGATCGGGCTTGATTGATCCAAACTTTCCAGTCTCAATCGTCCGGATTCCAAAGGCGCGTGCGAAAGTAGTCTTGCCAGCTTTTCGGAAGGGAAGGTAGTTCACTCACTCGACGCAAAAGATCCTGATTCGTAGCATCTCGCCCGTACAAACTTACAATATCGGCGATAGTGACGGCGTGCTCATCTTGTTTGACGAATTCTATCGAGTCGCCAGCAGTCACTTCGCCTTCTCTAAGAACGGCAAAGTAAAACCCAGTCCGACCGCTTTGTAGAAACCGCTTTACGATATCCGGGCGGTTGAAACGAATGCCTAGTTTAAAGCAGGGCATTCGAGGTTGCGTGACGACGAATTCTGCAGAACCGATCCGAACGCTGTCGCCGATGCGAACCGTTTTCTCAAGCAAGCCCTCTGTTGTGAAGTTCTCGCCGAAAGCTCCCGACGGAAGATCGATTCCAGGCAGTTCCTGACGCCAGAACGGATAATGTTCCGATGGATAAGCGTAAACAGCTTTATCGATTCCTCCATGCACGGACAGGTCCGACTGCCGATCTCCCTCTAAGTTGAGCTGGGCGACCCGAACTTGCCCTGATACGGGCGATTTAAATATAGAAGTGCGGACTATCTTTCCTCTCCATTCGATTTCGCGCGGGAGTCCTACGTTGACAGACAAGAGCTTCATGACGCGCAAATCCTGATACGGTGAGAATCGTTTAGTGCAATTCCAAGTACATGATTAGCACGCCGAAGCTCGCAGCTGCGAGCCAAACGTTTGAGATGTGCGATCAGGCGGACTCGAGTCCCGCTCGTATGACTGAGGAAAGCAGGACGATCGCGATCGCAGTCGGATCACGTAGTTTTTGAGCTAGTTTGTGGGCGCTGCTGACCGCGTGTCGCGTGAACACAATTTCATCTCGATGATCATCCGTCAGTCGGCTGGCGAAGCTGTAAACCGCTGAATAATATTGAGCGACCAAACGATCGAACCGTGAACTTTTCTTTTTCATGAAGTCCTCCTGGCTCATTAGTCGAAGCGGATTGCGCTTCCTTACAAATTACCCATGACGCTTGAAGGATTTTTCTGCTGATCCGAAAGTCTGTTAAATCAGGAACCGAAATCGAGCACCGTCTGAGTAGCTAGCGTCATAGCGAATGTTTAGTGCTTGAGGGCTTGAGATTTTCCGGGCATGGGATGCTTCCGCGATTGAAGGAAGGCAGTGATCTGCGCGAGCTCTCCTGGCGGGAGTGAGTTGCCAAAGGCAGGCATGTTAACTCCTCCGTTGACTATACGAATCACGATGTCGCTCTCGGAAAGTGTGTCGCCTATGTAAGTGAGATCGGGACCGCGACGTCCGCCGTAATGATCGATCAGATGACAATTGAGACAGCCTTTGTCGCGAAAAAGCTTTGCTCCGACGAAAACAGGGCCGCCGGTCGCGCCAACCACTTTTTCTGGCAGCGGTTGCGGATCGAAGTTTGGCGACCACGGCGAGTTTGCACCGGCGATCCATAGCGAACCAATCATGATTACGCTGAGCAGCACCACGGCGATCGACCACGGGCGGCGCGATGGAGCGCGCTCGCCTCGATTGTTGAGCAGCGGCGTCGCAAGCAGAAGAATACCGATGAGCGCCGGTACGAAGATCATCAAGTAGCCTTCCACCTGCGGCGGAATCAATGCCAACAGTGCGAAATACCAAAGCAAATACCAATCTGGCCTCGGATCGGCGTTGAGAACGCTGGGGTCGGGCGGTTTGTCGAGCGGCGGCGGTCCCACAAAATATGCAAGAAGCGCGATCGCGATGATCAGCCCTGTGCCGAACACGAAATCCCGCCAAGCGCCTTCGGGCCAGAATGGGTGTCCGGTGTTCCGCATCAATTCTTCGTACTCGGCGCGATAGGTTGCCGGATTGACTGGTTTGCCAGCAGTTGGTGGCTCAGCGATGCCGTGTCGCAACACCAGCAGCAGATGGAAGCCAATAAAGACGAACATGAGCCCCGGCACGATGAACACATGGATCGCAAAGAAACGGCTCAACGTAGCGCCGCCAATCGTGGTCCCACCCAGGATGAATTGCGCAAGAAAATCCCCGACCAATGGCACGCGACCAGCCTGTTCCGCAGCGACAATGACCGACCACGCAGCGGTTTGGTCCCATCGTAACAGTTGCCCGGTGAATCCCATCACCAGTGTGAAAGCAAGGAGCAGCACACCGGTTGTCCAATTCATCTCTCGCGGGAACTTGTAGGAGCCGAACAAAAATGTTTGCGCCATGTGCGCGCCTACCATCAGCACCATGGCCGACGCGCCAAAGTAATGCATCCCGCGAAGGAACCTGCCAAAGGGGGCTTGGTTGGTGATAAATTGCAGCGTCTCGTAAGCTTGTGACGAGGATGAGACATAGGAAAAAGCCAGGGCCACGCCAGTGACGACTTGCAGGACGAAAGCCAGCAGAGTTGCGCTGCCAAAGACATACCACCAGCGGGCATCATGCGGAACGAGATGCTTCAAGCTCGGGCCGATCAAATCCCAAATGCCGAGCCGGTCATCGAGCCATCGCCAGGTGCCGATGATCAGCCGTTTCATAGCGTCGTGGTAATCGGCACGGCCATCGTTTTGATTTGCACCTGCCCGTTTGCCGTCCGCACGTCGTAGCGAATTAACGGCTTTGGTGGCGGCCCGGCGGCAACCGTTCCATCAGAGTAATAAACTCCACCGTGGCACGGGCACATGAACAAGTCCGCGTCGGGGAGCCAGCGCACCGGACAACCCAAATGCGTGCAGTTGACCGAGAACGCGATGAATTCGGTGTCGTTCGTGCGACGTAGCCACAACGCGCTTTTTGCGGTGATGCCCGCCCATGGAAGCGACGACGGATCGTTAACAATAACACTGACCGTTTTGCCAACTTCAAAATCGGTGATGTTGCCAACCGAAATCCACTTGTTCGTCGTCTTCCGAAAGATCGGGGCAATTACAAAACCAATGAGTGGAACTCCAAGAATCGCGGCGCACAAACTGCCGAGCCCGATGCAAACTTTCTCGAGAAAGCGCCGGCGACTAATTTCGTCCGGTGTGATCGGCCGCTCGGGTAATGGATGGTTATTGGTGACGTCGTTCACGGAGAATTTCGTAGATCCATCCAGCAAGCGAGGCGACGAACAGGCCCACGCCAACCGCAAGAATCACCCACGAGGTGATCAATCCCCAGAAAATGAATGTCGTTCCCATTGCCAGTCCGGCAGGGAAAAAGTTCGGACGCGGCAGCGTCTCGGCTGGCAACGGTTCCCATCCTTTGTGCGCAGGTGTTTGTGTCTCGTCGGTCATAAGGCCTTGTCCGTCACCGGCGTGCTCGCAATAGGGTGCGCGAACCACCGCGAAAGTTGCGCAACGATCGCGCCAAGATAAACGAGGCACATCGGCACCCACATCAATAGTCCGCCGATCTGCTGGTCTTTCTCCGTCGTAAAACCCCAGGTCGCTTGAATCAAGTTTAGGATCCCCAGGTGATCAGTCGGCGGCGTGGCGTAAATCGGACACACGCTGACCGGAGCAAACGTGATGAGAATTCCGAGAACGCTGCATGCGACACATGCGCTGAAAAGATAAAGCACCGCGCCGGCCGGCGATATCCGCTGCTCTTCGCGTGGCGCGAGAATTTGTCGCCAAAACATCGCACCCAGCACAAGCAGAGAGGAAGTCTGCAGCGCGCTGACGAGCTGTGA
>QHRI01000041.1 GCA_003221375.1 Verrucomicrobiota bacterium | reverse complement strand
TTGGTGCGTCATGTTGGTAGGTTTTGCTTCGATTGCGCGCGTCGCAACGTCCGGCGAGAAATGGACCCGCGCCACTGTGCTTACGGCAGCAATTGTAATCGCGACGTTAGCAGCATCTGCACAACTCGTCCTCGTGCCGTGGTTTGCCCGCGGGGCATACCTTCTTCGTTCCACCAGCCTTTGCTCGCCGCAGGAGCGCCAACAGGCCGATGCGGTATTTGCACGTTACCGTCGCGAGGGCAACCCGGAAGAACCTGTTATTGCCTCAACATTGCTTCTCCGCTACGCACACGACCGAAACCTTTTCTGGCTAACCCGATTGTGGGGTCGGCCTGCACCGATCTGGATCCTTGGCGACAGTGCCGACGCCTACGCCCCCTTCAAAATTAGCGAAGATAAAATAAACCCGGCGTCCGGAATTCGCCTCGAAGATTACACAGTCCTTGACAGTCATGGTCGTTTTGTGCTGTTCAGGAAGAGGCAGTAGCATCGCGAGATCTGGCCACGCTCGCTTGATTGCCACCGAATCGCGACCGAGCCGAGAACTTTGTATTGTTGGTAAGTCCTTTTAGAATCATGGAAGATTCCGTTTTGTAAGCGCGATGGACCAGCCTGAATTGAGCATTGTGATTCCTTTCCTTAATGAGGAACAGGTCTTGCCATTGTTGCGGGAGCGATTGGTTAAAATTCGCGACCGACCTGCTGCGTGGGAGCTGCTCTTTGTAAGCGATGGATCCACCGATGGAAGCACAAGGTTTATCGAAGCCTGGGCCAGCGAGGATCCGTCCGTTAAGTTGATTGTGCTAACGCGAAACTTCGGCCACCAGAATGCTGTCTCGGCCGGCCTGTCTTTCGCAACGGGCAATTATGTTGGAATTATGGACGCGGATTTGCAAGACGAACCCGAGGTCCTTCTTGAAATGTATCGAACCTTAACAAGGGAGAAAGCTGATGTGGTTTACGCCGTGAGAACCAGTCGGACCGAGCCGAAACTCAAACGCTTTTTCTATTTCGTTTTTTACCGGCTTTATCTTTATTTAGCTGATAGCCCTGTTCAGGCCGACAGCGGCGATTTTTGTGTCATGAGTCGCCGAGCGGTTCGCCTTCTGCTAACTCTCCCAGAAAAGCTGCGTTTCGTACGGGGATTACGTACATGGATTGGTCTGCCGTCGAGGCCATTTCCCATTTCACGACCAGCCCGTGCAGCGGGCTTCCCACAGTATTCTTTGCACAAGCTGACGAAGCTGGCGTTCTCGGGGCTCACATCTTTCTCGACAAGACCATTGAGGGTGGGCTTCGTATGCGGAAGCATTCTGTGCGTCGGCGCCGTGATCGGTGCGCTCACTTACCTTGGGATTGCATTGTTTACTAACATTCACCTCGCAGCACCTGGGTTCTCGACGTTGGTGATCGTTCTGCTCTTCTCCAACGGATTGATCTTTCTGTATCTGGGGATCCTCGGCGAGTACATCGGTCAGATGTTTATGGAAGTAAAAGCTCGCCCGTCCTTCATCGTGGAGCGCACAATCAATCTCGAAAGGACGCAGGGATCCGATGCGCGTGATTGAGACTCTGTCCCAACCTCAACAAGTTTCCATGGCGGACGAGTGGTTCCAGTTCGCGACCGCGGATCATTTTTGGATGCAATGGCGACACCGTCTGCTCGTCCGAGCACTCAAACGCACTGGAACGCCAGTCCGGCGCGCATTAGAAATTGGATGCGGACACGGCGTCGCCCGGCAGATGCTGGAGCGCGATCTCGATATTGCAGTGGACGGTTGCGATCTAAATCGAGCGGCGTTGGAGATGGCGAAACCGGGAAAGGGCAACCTTTTCGTTTATAATATATTGGACCAGGAACGTTCTCTCCTGGGCCGCTATGATGCTGTTTTCCTATTGGATGTGATTGAACATATTGCCGATGACACCGCGTTTCTCGTTGCTGCATTGCGACACTTGCGACCGGGAGGACTCGTAATTGTGAATGTGCCTGCGAGCATGTTGCTCTTCAGCGACTACGACAGGGCGGCCGGTCACTTGAGGCGCTACACGCCAGCCAGTTTAGCCAAGTTATTTGACTATTGCGGTGTCGAAGTTCAGGCTATTGAGCCATGGGGGATGCTCATGATCCCATTGTTGCTTGCGCGGAAAGCCGTCTTGCGCGGAAAGAAACTAACCGGCGCGATTCGTACGGGGTTCGTACCGCCAAACGCCATATCGCGATTATTGTTGCAAGGCCTTAAGAATATCGAGACGGCATTGCCCTTTTCAATGCCCTGCGGCACCTCGATTCTTGCTTGCGGGCGCCTGCGTGTTGAGCCTGCTGATGCATAAGTTGCCGCCGAAGCTTTGGAGGGGGCCGATATACCTTATTCAAAAAGGAGCACTACGGCATCAACGTCGTTTCAGAGTTACCGTAAAAAAAGTTGCGCAAAGGCCCGGAAAGCAGCGGCTGATGACGAGGTCTGTTGAAAATAGCGCGCGATAAAGAAAATGTGGCATCGGTAGCCTGTGCGAGATTCCCCCAGTAGCCATGTAGGATAGTGCGCTAAAGGGCCGCGTCGAAAGAGTCGCAACATCGAAATTCTCATTCAATCGTTGCAGCCATTCGCGCTGCCTGAAAAATATTAGCCACGGTAACGCAATGTTTGCCGATGCTAGCGGCCCCTGAACGTCGCTTAACTCAGGCTCAGAAACCCTAAAATCCACCGGTTCGTGGTGCAGATACTTGAAGATAGGCGTTGATAACGCCGAAAAGAAGGGCTCTGTCGCAATCACTTTGCCGCCCGACTTCAATTTGCTCGCAGCGCGGTTAAGAAATGAAATGGGGCTTTTCAGATGATGTAACACGTTCGTAAGCGTAATGACGTCAAGACTGTTGTCTTTAATTGCGTCTAGCTTGTCGATGTCGTGGCAGTCAAACACAAGGTCGAGATAGTCGAGCTCAAGCACGTCGCTTGTTATGACGTTTGAAAGAAATTGTTTAAGGGGTGAAGTGCCACTTCCTACCTCGAGGATGGACAGCGCCGACGGATTGGAAATATTCTTGAATTGATCGCGGTAAAGCTGGCGATACCAAAAAAGAAGATTCTTGTTAGCGCCGAGCCGCGCGCGGTTGCGCAATGTGGCGGCTCGGTCTTTCGCCCCCTGCCTCTGCAAGACTGTCGAAGCCTC
>QHRI01000040.1 GCA_003221375.1 Verrucomicrobiota bacterium | reverse complement strand
GCGTTTCAGGGCGCGCCCAGGCTCCAGCCAACGGGAAGGGTTGGACCGTACGCGCCGCTGACAAAAAGGTTGTTGTTCAGATACCAGATTCCTGTTTGACGCGTCGCATTCTTGTAAAGCACATAATCCGGTTTGCCGTCAGCGTTAAAGTCCGCCGTGGCTACCAGCGTCCAGCCACTGGGAAGGGTCGGCCCCCAAGCGGCACCCACAAGGGTTGCCCCCGATAAATAAAAGATAGCTGTGTAGCCGGTATCGGGACGGAACAAGAGATAATCCGCGTGACCATCGCCATCAAAATCCGCTAATCCCACCAGTGTCCATCCGCTTGGAAGACCTGGGCCGGCGTCACCACCAATTAAAGCGTTATTATTTAGATACCAAATCGCCGTTTGACGAGTGCTGGCGTTGTAAAGCACGTAATCCGGATTGGTATCGGCGTTAAAATCAGCTGCACGCACCAGTTCCCATCCATTGGGAAGAGTCGGCCCATAAGCACCACTGATAAGCGTCGGTCCGGACAAGTACCAAATTGCCGTCTGATGCGTGGTGGGGGCGAACAAGGCATAATCTGAATGGCTGTCGACATCAAAATCTGCCACGCCTCTCAGCGCCCAGCCGACAGCAAGCGTTGGACCGTACGCGGAGCCAACGTAAACACTGTTGTTCAGATACCAAATCGCGGTTTGACGCGTGCTTGCTTTCTGGAGCACATAGTCCGGGTGGCCATCGCCATTAAAGTCAATTACTGCAGCCCGGGCTGCAGGCGTTGGTGTTGGTGTGGATGGTGGCCCACTCACTAAATCGTAACCAATGACATCGAGATTGATTCCTTCCGGCGATGTCCCCGTGACGTCGGAAGATTGGCCAGCACAGGAAAACGCATTCTGAACGTACGGATGCGTTTGCGGGCACGCGGTGCTTAACCAATCACCGAAGTCGCCATTCGAATTCTGATTGAAATTGACGATGTTTGTCACGCCGCCGTTGATCGAAAAATAGCGGGTGCCAGAAGAAGCGACATTTCTGTGACCGGCAGATGACCAACTGAACAGGTCCTGCGGCCAGAGATCACTGGTATGGCCAATATGCGAGGTAAACCCGATGACCTCGTCGATTTCATGCTCGATCGAACGCTGGGCGTCGAAATTACTGCCGCTGACAGGCCGTATGAACTGCCAGGCCACTGCAGAATTGAGCGTGACGATTCCGTCGTACGGGCCGCCAAGCTGTCCGGTCGCAGACATATTTGGTGGTGTGTTCAATCCAACAGCGCGTCCATTCGCACTCTGCGTATTGATATTCGCGGATAGCGCAGTTCCTGGCAGACTTGCATTCGCGAGATTGTCGTTGCTAGTTCTCGCGTCCGCTCTCAGGACATTAAGAAACGTGCTCCACGGAATCATGTAGTAGACATAATTGCTCTGCGAAATGCGACCAGCCGGCAGGGGGGTGCCGTCCGGCGCGGTAGTTGAGTAGCGGAAAAAAATCTGGATCGTGAATGGATCATTGAACCGCGATTCGTAAATCGAAATGGCTCGGTTAATCATGGCCTCGATGGCCGCGGCGTTTGGATTGCCGGTAATCGAGCTGTGGAATGTTGGGTGAATCACTAATCCCGTGGTAGCGACGGTTGTAACGGTCATGACCTCGGAGTACGGCCCGGGACCGGTCGCATTATAAGCGCGAACCCGATAATAGTACGTGGTTCCCCGGCTTAATCCGGTCACGGCCCGCCCCGTTGCACTGCCCACGTCGAGGTCGTTATAACCCTCTACATAACTGTTGAACGAATTACTGGTCGAAACATCGAGCAGATAGCCTGTCGCCCCGGGTACGCTCTCCCATCGCGCCATAAAAGTGCTGCGCGTTGGCGCAGGCATTTCAAATTCAGCTTGTGCCGGGGTCTCTGCGATTTCTGGAAACCCAGGCATCGTTTGGGTCTTCGTCAGCGACTCATGGGTTCGGATTCCGGCCCGGAACACGGGCGAGTCCCTCACAGAATGATTTTGTCCCGGCAAACTTGTGATAGAGGCGACGAGTGCCAACCCAACGCCACCAACAAGAATAATTACACCCCTTATGAAAGAGCCCGACCGTCGCATTGTCTCGCTGTCAAAGACGCGAGGGTAGATGTTCGATTATTACTGCACAAGCCGAAAAATTGTGTGACTGCGAGCCTTTGGGAGTCGCGCCGTCCGTGAACGCTCGGATTCGTCACATTCGCCCGCGCCGCTGGTAAAATTGATAGCGCTCGATAATTGAGTCGACGTATTTCCGTGTTGCGGGAAAGTCGATCTTCTGCATGAACTGCTTTACTGGGATGTCGGAGACTCCGTTTCCACCGCTCCACCGCTCCACGCGGCTGGCGCCCGCGTTGTATTCGGCAAGCGCAAAAGGCGTGGGATCCGACTGCGCTGCCCAGCGTTCAAAGGCACGATGCAAGTACCATGTGCCGGCCTCCAAATTGGTTTTCGGATCGAAAAGTTGGTCCACTTTGAAATTGGCGACCTTATTTTCACGTGCCCATTCGCTGGCCGCTTTCTCGCTCACTTGCATGAGTCCCCGTTCTCCGTGGCTTCCATGTTTTCTAGGGTCAAAGCGGCTCTCACGCCAAACCACTGCTTTTACAAGCATCGGATCAAGATGGTGTTCGGTGGCAACGGAGAGGATCACGCGATCGTACTGATGAAACCGTGCTGGACTCATCCATTCATAAAACGTGTAAATCGGATCGCCTGATCGGGCAGCGAGATAAGCGAAACCCGCGGCCAGCGCGAGCATTACGCAAAAGAGCAGTTTGAACAGGAATCGTATCACTTTGGCATCAAATCTCGTGCTCCTGCTGTCCCGAGCAATTAAATTAACGCGGTATCGATCATGACAAAACCTGGTTACGTTCGCGTCATCATTGATCGCGCCATTCACCGCGAGCTCGATTATGCCGTTCCCGAAGGGCTGAGGGACCGAGTGGAAGTCGGCTCCCGAGTACGCGTGCCGTTTCGAGATAAATCTGCTCTTGCAACGGTCGTCGCGGTCACAGAACAGAGCGAAGCGAAAGGAATCCGGATAATTGAAGCGCTCGTAGGTGAAGCGCCAATCTTGAGCGAACAATTGCTCGAGCTCGCGAGATGGATTGGCGCCTATTATTGCTGCCCGATCGAAACCGTGATGCGCAGCTTGTTGCCGCAAGTGATCCGGCGCGCAGAAGTCGGATGGAAAAAACAATTGTTCGTTCAGCCCGGACGCAAGATTGCCAACGAAGAAATTGAGAAGTTGCGAAAACGCGCGCCACGGCAGGCAGAGCTTCTGGAGGCGATCTCACAGCTGGAAGCTCCGATCCGCGCATCGCAGCTTCTGCGGCAAACCTCTCTCGATAACCAGACGCTTCGTGCGTTGGTGAAACGCGGTCTCGCGGAGTTGCGCGAGGAGGCAGTGGTTCGCGACCCACACGGCGATGAGCAATTCATTGCGACGTCGAATCTCATTCTAAACCAGGAGCAATCGAGTGCGCTAAGCGAGATCACGCAAGCGCTCGACTCGCCTGAAAATGCGCGTCCGATTTTGCTTCACGGTGTAACCGGCTCCGGCAAGACCGAAATTTATCTACAGTCGATCCGTGCTGCGCTTGGTCGCGGAAGCACCGCGATCGTTCTCGTGCCTGAAATCTCGCTCACGCCGCAGACGGTGGAGCGATTCAAAGGCCGCTTCGCCGACATGCAGGACGCGGTCGCGGTGCTGCACAGTCATCTATCGGAAGGCGAACGGCACGATGAATGGTACAAGATTCATTCTGGTCACGCACGCATCGCAATCGGGGCGCGCAGCGCGATCTTCGCGCCGTTGAAAAACCTCGGACTCATTGTTGTCGATGAAGAACACGAGACGACGTACAAACAGGAAGAAGCTCCGCGATATCACGCGCGAGACGTCGCAATCGTTCGCGCCAAGATCGAAAAGTGTGTGGCGGTGCTAGGCAGCGCCACGCCGTCACTGGAGAGTTATCATAACGCCGCAATTGGAAAATATCGGCTGGTTACACTCACTCAGCGGATAGACGAGAAACAGATGCCCCTGATGCGAATCGTTGATCTTCGGCAGGAGAGAAGAAAAGAAAAGGCAGCAGCGATCTTGTCTGAAAAATTGCGAGGCGCGATTGCCGATCGCCTGGAAAAGCGCGAGCAGACCATTTTGTTCCTGAATCGGCGCGGTTTTTCAACATCGCTCCTGTGCAGCAATTGTGGCGAAGCGCGCAACTGTCCAAATTGCAGTGTCGCGCTTACCTTTCATCGGCATCCCGCAGTCGCGGGGCGATTGAGCTGTCATTTGTGTGGGCACACCGCCGCGGTGCCGAAGAAATGTCCTGCCTGCGGGCAAGACGCACTGATTTACGCGGGCTTTGGCACGGAGAAAGTCGAATCAACCGTGTCGCAAATTTTTCCCAAAGCTGTGGTGCGCCGCATGGATGCAGACTCCATGACGCGTAAGGAAGCATATCGCGAAACATTGAGAAACTTTCGCACGGGCAAAATCGACATCCTCGTCGGTACACAAATGATCGCGAAGGGTCTCCATTTTCCGAATGTGACCCTGGTCGGAATCATCAATGCGGATCTGGCGCTGCATCTGCCGGATTTTCGCGCGGGCGAACGCACGTTTCAGCTTCTCACACAAGTAGCAGGACGCGCGGGGCGCGGAGAAACCTCGGGCGAAGTATTCGTGCAAACTTACACTCCGTTTTCGCCATCGATCCAGTTCGCGAGGCACCACGATTTTGCTGGCTATTTCCAACAGGAACTCGAGTTCCGCGAGCGCTGCGACTTCCCTCCGTTTAAACACGCCATCTTGATCACGGTGCGCTCCGCACATGAAGGTCGCGCAAAACTCTCAGCCGAAACGTTACAACGCCGCTTGAAGGAAGCG
>QHRI01000039.1 GCA_003221375.1 Verrucomicrobiota bacterium | reverse complement strand
CTACGGCAAGCAAACCAATTAAGATGTGAAGATTAGAAAAGGCGCATCGAGTCTGTTTCGGTTTCATGGTGGTATCATAACGCTGCTATTCATTGTTTGTAGATGTTCCTGTTGATGGAACGGTCATTATGGGCTCGGACGCGGTCGTGGAGTCGGCCGAGGTCTGGGTGTTGGACTGGGCCTTGGTGTAGGAACAGGTGTCGCACTAGGAGTCGCTGTGGGCGTAATCGTCGGCGTAGGCGTCGATGTTGGCGTGACCGTTGCAGTCGAAGTCGGGGTGGGCGTGGCGGTCGGGGTTGTTGTGGGCGTAGGAGTTGGCGTTGCGCTCGGAGTAGGTGTGGGCGTTGATGTAGGAGTAGCTGTTGGCGTTGGTGTAGGAGCGGAACACTGTTGCAAAGCACCGATGAAATTTCCCAATGGCCTTGGGTCGTTTTCTACAGGGACGGTGGCTACTACGGTATTAGTAGAGGTGTCGATGACCGAAACGTTGTTGCTGAGAGCATTGGAGACATAGGCGCGGGTGCCGTCCGGGGTTATCGCCGTTCCGTACGGGGCATCCCCCACCGGGACGGTAGCCACCACGGTATTCGTGGAGGTATCGATGACCGAAACGTCGCTGCTGAAAAAGTTGGCGACATAGGCGCGCGCGCCATCCGGAGTTATCGCCACGCCATAAGGAGCATCCCCTACGGGGACGGTGGCCACCACGGTATTAGTGGAGATGTCGATGACCGAAACGTCGCCGCTGAATTCGTTAACTACATAGGCGCGGCCACCGTCCGGTGATATTGCTACGCCATAAGGGAAGGTCCCCACCGCGACGGTAGCCACCACGGTGTTAGTGGAGGTGTCGATGACCGAGACGCTATCTGCTTGGTCGTTGGTGATATAGGCGCGGGTGCCATCCGGGGTTATCGCCACTCCGTAAGGGATATTCCCTACTGCGACGGTGGCCACGACGGTATTAGTGGAGGTATCGATGACCGAAACGCCATTGCTGACAGGATTGGTAACATAGGCGCGCGTGCCATCTGGGGTGATCGCCACTCCATAAGGCGAATTTGTGAGCGCGACCGTTGCCACAACTGCATTACTTGAAGTATCGATGACCGAAACGTCACTGCTGAAAGCGTTGGCAACGTAGGCGCGCGCGCCGTCTGGACTTACTGCCACGCCGAACGGGCTGTTTCCGACTGCGACCGTTGCTACGACCGTGTTCGTGGCCGTGTCGATGACCGAGACGGTGTTGCTGTCGGCATTCGAAATGTAAGCGAGCACTGCGCACGGTGTTGGAGTAGGTGTAGGAGTAGGAGGTTGCGGTTGCTGGTAGAAATAGGCGGCACCCTGATAGGCATGATCGCCGATGTTGGCGTTCGGGACGCCCAGAGCTGCGGAGCTAGCGGAGGTCGCGACTGCAAAGCCGGCATTGTCGTAGGATACACCGTCGCCCGTGATCAGCTTCTGGGTCTCAGCCCAGTTACCTTTGTCCTGGTTAAATACATACCCGGCACCTTGTTCGGTGTTCGTGCCGATATCGGCGAACGGCGCTCCAATAACCGCGACCAGGCCGTGTAACGCAACCTTGTAACCGAACTGATCTCCCGATGCGCCATCACTGCCGGTGAGCTTCTGCATTTGGTTCCACGTCCCGCCGCTCCCATCGAAAACATAGGCCGCTCCAGAGTAGTTGATATTACCACTGGCATCTGGGGCGCCGACGAGGGCGGTCGTGCCATTCAAGGCGACTGAAAAGCCGAAGTATTGACTCGGCGCACCGTCGTTCGCAGTCAGCTTTTGCGCTTCAGTCCAGGTGCCGCCGGATCGAGTGAAGGTGTAAGCCGCGCCCTGTTGGTAATTCCCGCCGACCGATGCGAAAGGCGCGCCGACTAATGCCGTATCGCCATCGAGTGCCGCAGACCAGCCGAGGTTATCACCCTCTGCGCCATCGCTCGCGCCAAGCTTCTGCGCTTGATTCCACGCGGTGCCCGAGCGGTTAAACACATAGACAGCGCCAGTGGAATTGAGGGCGTACGGTGTGCAGATGAAAGCGGTGTCACCGGAGACGGCGACAGAGTAGCCGAAGTCATCGAAAGCCACGCCATCATTCGCGGTGAGCTTTGCCTGTTCGCTCCATTGGCCGTCGGCATAAGTGAATACATAGGCGGCGCCTTGCAGGGCATTGCCGTTGATGGCGGCGTGCCAGGCGCCAACGACCGCTGTGTTTCCAGAGATCGCGACCGAGTAACCGAACGTGTCGAAGGATGCGCCATCGTTCGCTGTTAATTTGGCCACCTGGGCCCAGTTGCCGTTCGAGTTCGAAAATATGTAAGCAGCACCCTGAGAGGAGTGGCCGTTGATTGTCGCGTTCGGCGCTCCGACCACCACGATGTTACCATCAATTGCAACCGACCAGCCGAGGTTGTCTTGTGCCGCGCCGTCGCTGGTGGTCACTTTCTGCTCAAGCCAGCCTGTCGACCGAGCTGACAGGGATCGCTTGGCGCGCACCAACAAGCTTTTGCCTTGGCTCAGCGCTCCTAATGCAAAGGGCTTTGTCTGGACAACAAGAAGGAGCAGAACCACAGAGAGGCCACTCCAGCGGAACCATTTCACCATGGCAGGGGCAGTTTGTTTATTCATTTCACTTACGGCTTTTGTCTGGCTGACGGGATTCTTGCTGTGATCACATGAATACGAGGTTCAATTCATTCGTTAGAGATCGTCGGTCCTTTACGTTCTAACGTGGTGTCGGCCGAGGGCGCGGCGTGGGCCGAGGTCTGGGGATTGGCGTGAGCCTTGGTGTAGAAGTAGGCGTGACAGTTGGAGTCGCTGTCGCAGTCGGTGTAGGCGTAGATGTCGGAGTAGGACTCGGCGTTACACCTGGCGTTGCAGTGGGGGTAGCTGTTGGTGTGGCTGTTGGTGTTGGTGTAACAGTAGGTGTCGTAGTCGGCGTGGGTGTCGGAGTTGTAGTTGGCGTGGGTGTGGGTGTTGGAGTTGCTCCGCCGATCATTTCTGATAGCGGTCTTTGCCAAAGCCCACCGCCATAGGTGCCAGCCAAGAGGTTCGCGTTCTTGATCACAAAACAGCGAATATTAGTATTGGCCAGACCGGGACTGACAGAATTCCAGTTGGAACCCAAATCAGGTGAAAGATAAACGCCGCCGGGTTCGACGTTGCTGCTTCCAGCGCCTGCGAACACGTTCGTGTCGCTGTCGATGAACGCATAGATGCTGTTGCTGGTTAAGCCGTTGTTAACCTGTGTCCAAGTGTTTCCGTCATCGGTGGACCGAAAGACTCCACCCAAGGTGCCCGCAAAAAGATTATTCCCGTTAATCCAGAGAGCATTGACGAATGTATTAGTTATTCCCGCGTTGACGGGATTCCAGCTTAGGCCACGATCGGATGACCGAAATACCCCGCTGCTCCAGGAAGCGGCGAAAATATAGTTGTTGTTGTATGCGAATGCGGCAATGAGCGGTGCACCTTGGATAACGCCTCCCGCTGTCCAGCTGTTGCCGTCGTCTGTGGAAAAGAAAACTCCACCTCCCCAGCTGCCGGCAAAGATGTCCATCTGTTTCCCATTGGGAATAACAGCCATGGACCAGATGAGTGGGACAGTTATGCCGGAAGTGGAGGAAACCCACGTTGCTCCGTTGTCGGTCGAGCGAAAAACTCCGTCGCCCATGGTTCCCGCGAAAAAGCTGACACCGCCCGTTCCGTCCGGCCGGGCGGCCATGGAATAAACGAACTCGTTGATCAGTCCGACGTTGTCCCAGTTCGCGCCGCTGTCAGTGGAAAGAAAGACCCCACCTCCACCGGTTCCAACAAAGAAGTTTTCCTGGTCAATGGCGAATGAACGGATGTCACCGGCCGTCATTCCAGTGCTGGACAATGTCCAGTTCGCGCCATTGTCCGATGTCCGATACACGCCGCTTCCCCAGGTTCCTGCGAAAAGCTCCGAACCGCTGGTTTCGAGTGAGAAGATATACTTGTTCGTCAGACCCGAACTGACGTGTTCCCACGAAGTGCCATTGTCCGTCGTCAGGAAAACTCCATCCTCGGTACCGCCAAAAAGATTTGTGCCAGAACCACCCAGGGAATGAATGAAAGGGCTGGTTAAGCCGGAATTAACTTGTGTCCAATTGCTACCATTATCAGTGGAAAGGAAAACGCCATCGTTAGTGCCGGCGAAAACGTCATTACCGCTGACAGCCAGCGTAGCAATAGTAAGGTTGGTCAAACCATTGTTGACCGCGTTCCACGAGCCACCGTTATCGGTGGAGAGGTAAACTCCACTGCTTGAGGTGCCGGCAAAAATACTCGTACCGTTAATGACAAGTGCGAGAACGTGATCGAGTGGCAGACCGTTACTGACTCTTGTCCAGTTATCACCGTTATTCGTGGAAAGAAAGACGCCTCCATTTCCACTTAACGTGTCAGTGCCTGCAAAAAGATTAGAACCGCTGACTGCAATAGAATTAACAGAGTTGTTTGTTATACCTGAGCTTGTCAGTGTCCAGCTTGCACCGTTGTCCGTTGAACGGAAGACACCACCGCCAATGCCGCCATAAAGAGTGGTGGTTCCGGCGAAAAGACTTGTGCCGGAAACACCCAGCGAATTGACATAGGGATTCGTCAAACCGTTGTCCAATGGCGTCCAACTCGAGCCGTTATCGGTGGAAAGTAAGACACCGCCACCTCTGGTCGCACAGAACAGATTCGATCCATCGGCAAGGATATCCATCACGGTGGCGCTCCAAGGGCCGTTGGAACGTGTCCAGTCCGCTTTGGATCTGGATGGCAGGAGAACGAGTATTGCGACGGCCGCGCAAAAGAGTAAAACAGATTTCTTCATAGGATTTTTTATTGTATTGAAGCTGACATCCTCCCTCGCATTTGTGAGAGCGGGAAATCTGTGAGAGCGAGCGCAGCGTCCGCCGGGTACTGCAAGAAAT
>QHRI01000038.1 GCA_003221375.1 Verrucomicrobiota bacterium | reverse complement strand
CAAAACACAAAAAACCTCACCGACTTCTCCGGAACCATTTCGAATTACGAGACGGACGTCTTTCGCCACATCTTTGATGAGCTCGAAAAACTAAGCGGCAAGAACTACGGGGGCACGCTACCAATTGTAGGCCAAGCGCATCGCTTGCGGGTCGAAGAGGGTAGCTCGAGCGGCCGCCCTGCAATCGATCCAGCGCAGGAAAAGATCGACATCGCGTTTCGAGTTATCGCTGATCACATCCGTGCTCTTTCGTTTGCGATCGCCGATGGAATCATCCCCTCAAACGAGGGCCGCGGCTACGTCTTGCGCCGCATTCTTCGACGCGGCGTT
Organism: Verrucomicrobiota bacterium; assembly: GCA_003221375.1. Classification (GTDB taxonomy): domain Bacteria; phylum Verrucomicrobiota; class Verrucomicrobiia; order Chthoniobacterales; family UBA10450; genus Udaeobacter. Next base: position 7,117 of record QHRI01000038.1, on the reverse strand, counting down.
CGCTATGGACGCTCGTTAGGCCTCCACGAACCGTTCTTTTTCAAGTTGGTCGAGGTTGTTGCGAAAACGATGGGCGGCGTCTTTCCCGAACTCTGTACGAAACAAGAAACAATCAAAGAGGTAATCCGACGGGAAGAAGGAGCTTTTAACAAGACACTCGACAAAGGCATTGAACTTTTCGAGCGCGAAGTCGCGCGCGGCGCGCCTACAATTTCAGGAGCGTTTGCATTTCGTCTGTATGATGAACAAGGCTTTCCACTTGATCTCACTGAATTGATGGCGCGGGAACGGGGCCTCACCATCGATGTTGCCGGATTTGAGAGATTGATGGAGGAGCAACGTGATCGGGCGCGCGCGGCACAAAAAAAGGAGAAAATCAGCGTCGAGGAAGACAAACTCAAAGCCGAGCCAACAAAATTTCTCGGGTACGACTTTCTGGAAACCGAATCAGTTGTCGAAACTGTGCTACCCAGCAAAAAGCCGGAGGAATTCAATATCGTTCTCGATCGAACCCCGCTTTACGCCGAGATGGGCGGACAAGTCGGAGATCGTGGATTGCTTCATGTGCCTGGGCACGACCGAACGGAGATCGGCCAGTTGCGCGTGATAGATACACAGAAGCGCGGCGACGTTTTCGTTCATCGTGCCGCGCTTGTCGAAGGTCGCGCACCGGAACCGGGCGAAGCGGTGCGCGTCTCGGTGGATGCGGATCGTCGTCGCGCCATTCAAGGGCACCATACCGTGACACACTTGCTGCATTGGGCGTTGCACCAGGTGGTTTCGCATGACGCTTCTCAAAAGGGAAGTTATGTCGGGCCCGACAAACTGACGTTTGATTTTTCAAGCGCGCCACTTACCAAGCAGCAAGTGCGCGATGTAGAAACGTTGGTCAACGAAAAGATCGCGGAGAACGCGCCGGTTTCGTGGACCGAAATTCCTTATGCAGAAGCGAAGCAGCGAACTGACATTATCCAATTCTTCGGAGAGAAATACGGCGATACCGTTCGTGTCTTGCAGATCGGCGGTGCGCCTCGCGCGCTCAATGGTTATTCCATGGAGCTGTGCGGTGGCACACACGTGAGATCGACTGATGAAATAGGGCCGTTTCGGATTGTAAAGGAAGAGGCGATCGCAGCTGGAATTCGGCGGATCGAAGCCGTTGCCGGTGAAGCGGCGCGTTCGTGGGCGAAACATGAAGCGGCGCGTCAGCAGGAAAAGTTTGAAACCGTGGCACGGAAGAAACCCGATATTGCGCCACTGCCTGCTTTTCAGAGCGACGCGACAACTTCTGAAATGGTGCAGCAGGTCAACGTGCGGGCGGCGCATCTCGAAAAAGTCGAGGGTGAAGTTCACGATTGGGAAAAACAACGTGCCAAGACGGCCAACGCGGGACTGAGAAGCCGGGCGGCTCAAATCGCCAATGAACTGGCGGCATCCCATGTGGAAGAAGATTTCTGCGTCGCTGAAGTGCCAGATGGTGACAGCAAGCTGTTACAGGCGGTCGCCGATGCATTGAAGTCGAAATTCAACGGCCCGATTTTTCTCGCGAGCGCAAAAGATGGCAACGTCGCATTAGTTGCTGCGGTTCCGAAGGAACTCACCGCGAAGTTCCAGGCGAACACGTTGATTCAGCGGGTTGCGCCGATTGTTGGCGGCAAAGGCGGCGGCCGCCCGGAGAATGCCCAGGGTGCCGGCAAAGACCCGAGCAAGATCGCGGAGGCGCTGGCAACGGCGCGAGAGCTTCTGGTTTAAGGCCCGATCAGGGTGCGCTTGCGCTCGGCGTGCGGGCGTGTTTTACCAGCAGCTTCGCGTTTTTTCCATCCAACGACATTCGATAAATCGACGCCTCGTTTTCTTTTTCCTTTTGCATGATGCAAAGGAATTCGTCATTGCTCAGCCAGAACGGCTCCCAAACGAAATCATCCTTACCCGTAACACGGACTGCTTTTTCACCCGCGACATCGAATTTTTCGATCGCCGGCTGCGGACCGTCCCAATTCCTGCGCTCATGCTCGGAGCCGCAATCGACATCCATCAGCAACACCTTGCCATCCGGCGAAATACTCAATCGATCGCCGCCGTTCATGCTCGCATCGGTCAAAATCTTCGCGAGCTCCCATTTCTTCAGAACGTTTCCGTCCAGGTCGATCTGGTAAATGTTGTCGAGATCGTGACAGAAGATTGATTTGCCGTCGCGAGCCCATTCCGGCGCGCCGAAGGCGTCGCTTTTTAGCGTGCCATTTTTCACAAAATGAAAACCCGATCCATCAGCGTTCACCAAGCCAAGCTGCCAATCCTTGTCGGCCATGATCGAGAACGCGAGTTTTGATCCATCCGGCGACCAAACCGGGCCAAAGCAGTTATCACTCGGGATATCCCAGGTCGCGTCTTTGAGTCCGCACTCGTGTTGAAGGCGCCACGCGTACCGTCGGGCGAAATTTCCGGCAACGCTCCGGCAGCAATCTTCTTCTGGTGCGCGCCATCGGCGTCGGCAACAAAAATATTGTCGCGGTGTTCATAGGCAATTTTGCGCTCCGCCGCATAGCTCAGCGCGGAAAATGCGATGCAAAGAAAGATGGCGAGTGTGAGCGGTTTCATAGGTCCGGCTAGGGCGCGCTAACAGAGGGGAAACGGGCATTCTTGACCAGGCGTTTCAAATTTTTTCCGTCAGCGGACATTTGGTAAACCGAGTCCTCCTTTTCGCCAGGCCCGCGGCTGAGAAAAAGAATCTCGTCGTTGTCGATCCAAACGCCGTCCCAACCGAAGAGCTTTTTCGGCGTTAGCCTGGTTGCTTTTTGCGATTGGATATCGAAGGCCCAGAGTGTTGGGAGCGGCCCATCCCAATCCTTGCGACCGGATTCTTCGCCCATGTCGATGCTCAAAAGCAGTCGCTTGCCGTCCGGTGAAACGTCAATCCGGCCGTCGCCGCTCATATCGCCTTTCGGCACGATCTCACTGATCCGCCACTGCGCGCGAACCGCTCCGTCGAGTCCGATCTGGTAGATGTTCGTCATGTCCTGGCAAAAAACCGATTGGCCGTCGTGAGCCCAAACCGGCGAGTAACAAGTCACTTCATTTTGAGCACCTGGCTTGAGCATGTGAAAATTCGTGCCATCTGAATTAACAGCGACGAGATCCCAGACTTCGTGCGGCCGCGTGGTGAAGAGGATCTGTTTACCGTCAGCCGTCCAGCTCGGGTAATACGAATTCTCGCTTGGGACGTCCTTAAAGACGTTCACCTTACCTGTTGCGACGTCTACCACCGCCATATGACGCACGTAAGTCGTGTCGCTTGTTTTTTCGACGGTGTTAAACGCGACACGAGTTCCGTCAGGCGAGATCGCCGGAAAGATTCCATCGGCGAGCTTTTTCTCGTTCGTTCCGTCAAGGTTGGCGATGTAAATCGCATTATTGCGCTCGAAAGCGATGTGCCGGTCAGCAGAAAATGCGGTGGCAGAAAAGCCGGCTAACGCGAAGGCGAAGAAGATCAGCTTTCTCATGGTAATGCGACTGTGATGAAAAACGTTACGGCGAGCGCAGATACTAGGACGATCAGATACGCAAATCCGCCAAAAAGGAATTTGAAAATACTGATAATCCAGCCTTGGCGGTAAACACGACGGATTGACAAGAAAATTTGGACTACGAACACGATGCAAAGAAGCGCGATAATCCAACCTGTGATCGTACCTGGAGCGATGTGGTTAAGTCCGATTGTTACGAGCACAATTAACATAACTCCGGTATAAGCGAATGTGTGGATGTGAAGCGCATAAACAAGGTGATCGATGTAGAAGATGTCGCGGCGGATGTAGAGGATCTTCAAAACAAAAGCAAAGAGGGGGATACAGCAAAGCATCATGTAAGGCAGATTGCTAAAGAGCGTCGCGATAAACAGCGCCATCTTTGTTCCATGCTCGCCCATCTTTTCCTTTGCTCGCGTTTCAATCCATTTTTCGAATGGCGTTGATGCGTTCTTATCTGAACCAGGCTCCGCCCGTGGCGTGTCGTTCTCTCTCGGCTCTGGCGTCGTTTGCTCCGGCTGCTGAGATTCCTCAGTCGGCGCTGGAGAAGCACGCTTCAATGCCTCCTGAATTCTGGCGCGTACTTCCGGCGGCACGTTCTTCATAGCGTCTTCTATTTTGGTGCGCGCGTGCGGCATAGGATCGCCGTGCTTCAACCGTTCTTGGATTTCGCGGCGCGCCTCAGCCGATAGATCCTCGCGCTTCAATTCTTCTTCAAGTCCTGCGCGCTTTTTAGGCGAAATTTCGACACCACCGAGCGCAGCCTCGATTTTCGCCCGGACTTCTGGGGCAAGGTTTTCTCGCTGCAATTCATCGCGAATCTCGGCGCGATTCTGCGGGGAAAGATTTATCGGCTCGAAGTGGGCCGACTTGATCGCGTAGTTGACTGCAAAGAAAAAGAGAATGCTTGCGAGAAGATAGAGCCGCAGCGGATGTACATACCGCACACGATGCCCGGCGAGAAACTGGTTCGTCAGTTTCCACGGGCGAACCAAGAGAAGCCCAATCGTTGCGAAAAACTTCGAGTCCCAATTCAGGAACTCGTTGAGTAAATCGGCAATGACGTGCCGGAAAGACCGACGATAATCGATGGCCGGTTGGCCGCATTTCGCGCACCAATGACCCTCTAATTGTGCTCCGCAATTCTCACAGTGTGTAATGGGCGCGCGCTGAGTTTTGCCCCGACCGAAAAATCGCCTTCGGCGCGGCTGCGCTTGTTCGATTGCCGAGATCGCCGTATCGCCCAGGATAAATTTTTCCAGGTCATCGGGCATACGAGAGGCAGATTACAAAAACCTTTCTGCGAAGTCTACGGCCTGATTCGAGGTGTCAATGAGCAAGCGCCTACAAAATGTGACATCGCATTAGCGACGGTGCGTTTGCTTATCGTAAAGTTTGCATTGACCGGGCAAAGCCGTTAGTGACACGATCTCACGCGGTGGCACTTGACCTTTTCAAGACCAAAAGCCCGGACCTTCTCATGGCCGAGGCCGCTGCGCCGAATCGTCAACTCAAACGGACGCTCGGCCCGCTCGATCTAACCGCGATCGGGATTGGTGCGATCATCGGAGCTGGGATCTTCGCGCTCACTGGAACCGCCGCGGCCGGCCAGGTATTTTCGTCGCGGCTCGAGACGCCAGTGATTAACTTTCTTCAGGCGTGGTTGTCTGGCGCAAATATTGTCTTTGGTCGCGCAGGCGCGGGTCCGGCGATTGCCGTTTCATTTATTGTCGCAGGCATCGCATGCGGCTTTGCCGCGCTCTGTTATGCCGAACTCGCGTCGATGATTCCCGTGTCCGGCTCGGCTTACACCTATTCGTACGCGACGCTGGGCGAGATCGTGGCATGGATCATCGGATGGGACCTCATCCTTGAGTATGCGGTCGGAAACATGGCGGTGGCGGTCGGTTGGTCCGGTTATTTCGTGCAATTATGCGATAGCCTGTTTCATCTGAAGTTTCCGCTGTGGCTCGTCAACGATCACCAGACAGCTACCGATTTGCTCGCTAAGGGCGGCGCAGTACTGGAGGGTTATTCATCCACTGCGTTGCCTGTCATAGCAGGTCACTCAATCGCTTTTAATCTTCCTGCGCTCCTGATCGTCGCTGCGGTGACCGCAATCTTGGTTTATGGAATTCGCGAAAGCGCTCGCGCTAACACCACGATTGTTATCATCAAGCTCGCGGTTGTCGTTTTCGTCATTGCATTCGGCGCATTCATGGTCAATCCCACGAACTGGCATCCTTACGTGCCACATGGCTTTGCCGGGGTGATGAGCGGGGCAGCGATCGTCTTTTTTGCCTTCATCGGGTTTGATGCGGTTTCGACCACAGCGGAAGAAACGAGAAATCCCCAGCGCGATATGCCGATTGGTATCATCGCAAGCTTAATCATCTGCACGCTGCTCTATGTCTTGATGTCGACCATTCTAACCGGAATAAAGAAATACACCGTTTATGCTGGGGACGCGGCTGCTGTTGCGACCGCCTTTGCCAGCAAGCCGTGGGCACAAGCGCTAGTGAGCGCGGGCGCGCTCGCTGGAACAACTTCGGTGCTGCTCGTTTTCCAACTCGGCCAGCCGCGCATTTTCATGGCTATGGCGCGCGATGGTCTGCTGCCCCAATATTTCGCAAGAGTCCACCCGCGATTCCGGACCCCTCATATCACTACGATTTGGACAGGTGTCGTTGTGGGCGTTGTCGCCATGATTACAAACATCGGTGATCTGGCCGATTTAACCAATATCGGGACGCTCTTTGCGTTCATTCTGGTTTGTCTCGGTGTAAACGTGTTACGCCGTGTCGCGCCGGAGCGCCCGCGCCCATTTCGCGTTCCGTTTGTCCCCGTGTTCCCAATTCTTGGTGTGATCCTCTGCGTCGCGCTAATGCTGAGTTTGCCTGTGATGACCTGGATCCGGTTTGTTGTGTGGCTCGGAATCGGATTGGTGATTTATTTTCTCTACAGTGTGCGGCACAGCAAGCTGCGCCGCGGGTTGGACACAGGAATAACCGAAGACATTCCCCCTCCGCTAATCAAGACGTAGCTCAAGGGTGGAACGCTCGCCGCGGCGACTGCTCAACGCGTTGGCACACAAATTCGGCTCTGCCCGCCTGATTTTGATTTTGCGCCTTCGGCGAGGCTTCCCATTGTCTTCAGGAGAAGCCGATCCACCTTGCTCAGCTTTCTATGCAGCTTCCTGTGCGTGAGAAACTCGATCGTCGACTTCCAGCCACTCGAACGTTGTCGTTTTCGAGGGATCGAGTCCAAGTTTGTTCACCTCTTCGCTGAAGAAATCGCGCTTTTCCGGATGGTGATAGAGACTGCTGCCCTCTACTTCGTCAGCCCAACGCTTAATTTCCTCAGCCGTTTTCTTTTCACCGTTTTGATTCAGCCATTCGACGATTTCCTGGTCGCTTACGCCCTGCTCGATTTGCGCTTTGAAATCGTCGCCTTTCACGTCTTTGAAACCGAAAAGCGTGTTATCGAGAGGACAATCGAAGTGATATTCGCCAATATTTCCCGCTACCAATGCGCGGCATTTGTCGATGGTGCGACCAAGAATTGCATAGCCGCCAACGCGAACGCGCGGACTG
>QHRI01000037.1 GCA_003221375.1 Verrucomicrobiota bacterium | reverse complement strand
TTCGCCTGTGGCGCCGCACCTCCTTCTGATCGTTTTCGGCCACCAGAGCGATTGTATTACCGCCCTCTCAGAGAGCAAATGGCGCTGTCATAATCGCCGGGAATCTCCGGGCCATAAAATAACTTATCACCGGGGCGGAGAAATCACAGGGATGACTTCTCGCTTGTTTCTCCGGTAAACAGAAAAATCTTCGGCATCTATGGTGATGACACTGTGTTTGGGATATATCTCGCTCATTCGGATAAGACATAGGTCTGTCCAGTCAGGTGTCCGATCTTTGTATCGCCTCGCGGGCGACCCTGAATTCTGCCTGCCAGGCGCATAAATTTCTTCGACGAACTATCTCTTGATCGAGCATGCTCCAAATGTCGCCGAATAAGCTCGCCTTGTGAGATTCCCGTGCGCGCTGAGGTATCCTCGATCCAGGTAGCGAGGCTTTTTGGAAGACGAATCGTCAACGTATGACTCATATGGCAGAATCGTATTCGCATCTGCTCCAAAGAGTCACGACTGAAACCGCGAATCGCTTTGGTTAAGACCGGCTGATTGAGTAACGCTGCCGATCGTTCTCGATTGCACTGGCGCGTGTCTGGCGTGACTCTCCCGATCATTCAATAATGAATCCCGACAAGCTTTTTGATTACCTCGAGGGCAGATTGCCCGCGCCGGAGCGCGCCGCGCTGGAAGATCGATTAATGTCAGACAAACAATTGCAACGCGAGCTCGCCGTGGCCCGACAGATTCACGCCGGAATGCGCGGGGATTCTCGCGAAGTTGTGTTGCCACCACAACCGGATGTAACCGAGCAAGGCCGCAAAATGGCGCTTCGGGTGGGCGCGGCGTTTATAGTTCTCATGGCGGTCAACGTCTGCATCGGTCTCTGGTTAATCGCCAGACACGAAACAAATAATCCGAATCGACCGTTGCTCGAAAAGCAAATGCGGGACCAGATCGCGAATTCCTTGGAGCACGCAGCGGCGGCATTCACACCTGCGCCTCTGGGGGTTAGTGAAATGAAGGTTCTCGCGGCAACTGGAAAGCTGGAGGCAGTTGCTGATGAAGTGGTCACCATCGCAAATCGATACGGCGGTGTCGCTACGAAAGGTTTCCCGGATCAAGGCCGGCTCAGTGTTCTTGTGGATATTCCATCGAATCGCGAGCCGGAATTTCGCGCGGCGATTTCGTCGATCGCGGGGGAAACACCGCCAGGCACTGCGGCTTCGGCTACAGCAGTCGCAGCAACCGAGAAGAAGAGTTTTGTCGTGCAAATCGTCGAACAATCGGCGAGGTGAGGTCGATCATTTTGCATGCAGCTTGTCGTTCTGATCCCGCAGTCGCGGGAGAAGAATCTCAGATGTTCGCTAGGCAGCAAGTCCCAAGTGAATCGCAATGGCATTCGGACAATTCGGGGCAGGAGCGATCATCGCACGATCGAAGTGCTTCATACCGGCGTGGGAGAAAAGGTTTGCCGGCAGCGCGTGGCAAAATTTCTATCCACCATTGGACGGATTCGCCGTGGCGAAGAAGACCAGCAACTCGATTATTTAATCAGTGCCGGGTTTGCAGGAGCACTCAGCGATGATCTGCAAATCGGTGACCTTGTTCTGGCGAAGAATTTTTCGACAGTTGACCTGAGTGAGACGCCGGCATTGCTGTCAGGTTCACCGATTCACATCGCGGATCTTTTGACGGTGCCTGCGTTGATCCATTCCCGCGAGGAGCGAAACAAACTTGGACTCACATCAGGCGCGGCAGCAGCAGATATGGAAACGGAGTTTATTGCCCACGCGTGCGCTGCTCGCGGCATTCCGCTGCTTTCGTTGCGAGTCATCAGCGATACACCGCACCATCTTTTCCCGGTCCCGGCGAATGTCCTTTTCGACATCGAACGCCAGCAAACTCGAATATCGAAGTTGGCGACTCACTTGCTTGCAAATCCAGGTCGCGTGCCACACCTGGTTCGGTTTGCGAAACAGATTGCGCGCGCAAGAAGAATTCTTGCAAGCGCGCTGGCGGACGTTTTACGGGCTCTGCCGGAGAGAGAATCACCGACATAACCGCGATGCTCGTAGCGTGATCTCTGAAAGCAGTCTCGCTACAAATACTTTTCTGGAATTGGATCCTCTGCGCTCTCCTGCTGCCAATAGATATTTACGATCCACCAGCGATTGCCGTCGTTAAACAACTGAATGCTATTGATTCCTCGCACGAACGGTTCGGGGTCATCTGCGTTGTGACGCGATTCATATGTGCTCCACACCTGAGCGATGTGCCCGAATTGTTCGGTACGCCGGGCAATTTCTTTTTCGAAAAATCCGTGCTCTGCAAAAAAGGGTTCCACGCGGGCGATGAAACCATCTACATCCAGTATTTGAGGGACAAGACCATCATTCGCGCCCGGCTTAGCGGTCGGAATTAGACGCGCACCTGGGTAATACAACGATCGTTCTCGATCCCAATCGCGCTTTGTCCCCGCCGGACCGGAAATCACGTCGTACGCGGCTGTGATAATCGCGTCGATTGATTCGACGTCACGCGGATCAGCTTCTGACTTCGACATTGGGCGTTGGACGTTGAGCGCCTGTTCTCGATTTATCGGAGTTCGGCGTTTTCTTTATTTCTTCCAAAACTTTCATCGCTGCGTTGTGTCCGGGAATCCCGCTGACGGCGCCGCCGCGATGGGCGCTTGATCCGCAGAAAAACACATTTTCGTAACCGGTCTCGACACCCCAGGTTCCGACCTGGTCTTTGCGCTGGGCAAACGGAAAAGTCGGCGCGTTCTGAAAAATGTTTCCCTGAAACATCCCCAGCGCGTCCTCGATATCGACGGGACTTTTGCTCTCGATACAAAGGCTGCCGTCGCGCGCCACGGCCAGGCAATCCTCCAGAGGCTCATCGAGCCACTGGTTAATGCTCTCAATAAATCTTTTCTCCGCGTGCTTGCGCATGTTCCTGTTATCGCGTGCGAACAAGCTCCATGGCACATCCAATCCGAACAAGGTCATCGTATGAAAACCTTTCTCTCGGAGCTCTGGCGAGAGAATGCTGTTGTCGGTCAACGTGTGGCAATAAACTTCGCATGGTGTTTTGATCGGCAGCCGACCGCTGCATGCCTGGTCGTAGCTGGCATTCATTTGTTCGTAGCCTTCATCACTATGAAATGTTCCGCACCAAGCTTGATCCGACCTATACCTCGTCCCCTTCAACCTTGGTAACCGGCGCAGGAGCATGTTGATCTTGAACACCGATCCTTCGTCCGTGGCATCCGGCTGGTACAGCTGGCCGATATACCTTGCCAATACATTAGGCCCAAAATTTACCAGAATGTATCGCGCTTCGACGGTTTGTTGCTCTCCGTCCTTATAAAATTCAACTGTCCGCGGCTTTCCGGGCAGGCCGAGCGTACGAAGGTCGACATTTGTCAAAATTTCCGCGCCGGCTTGCTGCGCCGCCTGCTCCAGTTCGCGTACCACGGCACCCATGCCGCCCACCGGCACCTTCCATTCGCCTGTCTTGTTGCCGATAAGATGGTAAATGAAACAGCGGTTCTGTAGCAGCGATGTATCATGCGGGTCCGTTAGAACACCGATCTTTGCGTCCGTGAAGACAAGTCCGCGCACCAGGTCGTTCTTCAAATACCGCTCAATCGCGGTCCCGAGCGGTTCCTCCACCAGGCTACGCCAGGCTTCACGAGAGACATCGTCCGCATCAAAGCGACGCCGGAATTCTTCTTTGGCGAGCAATGGTTCCAACATCGTGTCCCAGACCTTCTCGGCAAACACACGCGAGAGATTATAGAAGGCTTTCATCTGCTCGAATTCCTTGTTGTTTCCGGTTAGCTCAAACATCGACTGGCGACTGACTTCTTCGTCCACGTTGCTCAACAGCAGCCCATCGTCTTGTCCATGGTTGAGATAAGGAGTGAACGACCCTGTGGCGCGTCGTCGCAAGTCGAGATTCAGCCCAAGATCTCGAATGATTTTTTCCGGGAACAAACCAACGAGGTAGGAGTATCGCGACAGTTGCGCATCGTAATCGGGGAACACCTTCTGCGAAGTCGTAGCGCCACCGACGTAGTTGTTTTTTTCGAGAAGTAAAACACTCAGGCCTGCGCGTCCGAGATAGCTTGCTGCTACCAGGCCATTGTGTCCCGCACCGAGGATTACCACGTCGTACTGCGATTTCATCTTGAATTTGGTAGAGACTTCATGCTTACATCAAACATCGCAAAGCAACCATTAAACATTTCCTGGCGTAAGGACCTATTCCTTTGGAGCCAAACGCTGTCGGCTGCGCGAACGGTTACAGCCGCTTATGCGATGACGCGGTCGGTACTGCGAAAACGCCATCGCGGCTATCTGCAACTTAGGCATCAGGGGCGCGATGGCGTCACAACGCCCGGGAAGTTGGCTTGACAGTCCAGGCGGATTCTTAATACACCTAAGGGCGTGGACGACAACCGTATATGAAAACCAATTTCCTTCTTGTGCCGTGTCGGATTCCTCTTGCCTGTCAGGACGAAGATTTCTGTCCACAACTAAGCCAAATCCGGCCCGGCACTCGGGAGATGTGGGCGTAAAAATGCACTTAAGTAATCTAAGCCGAGAAATGAATGATGATCCAACAGAAGTTCTGCCTCCTCGGGGCAAAAGCTTGCGGATTTTGGTTGTCGAAGATCACGCCAACACGTTGAGGGTATTGGCCCGCTTGCTCGATCATTTGGGTACGACCATGCGGTCGCTTTTTGTTTGTGGCGCCCTCCTTATATTCGCGAGCGTCGTTTACGGTGCCGGCTCTTATCAGCCCACGAGAAACGGAAAAACGCTCGTCTGGAATGATTCACCTAAACGTGGCGAGGAGGCGACGTGGTCCGGCAGGCGCGACAAGAATGGATTTGCCGCTGGCTCTGGCACTCTGACGTGGTATCAAGTTGAGCCAACAATCGTCACTGGCTCCAATATTCGGGATGCCAGGAGATACGCCGTCGTCATCAGCCGTTGTTCAGGCAAAATGGTGGAAGGCAAATTCGAAGGAGTTGTCACTTACGTCGATCCCAATGGAAAAAGATTGCATTCGGCCTTTGTTAACGGAGGTAAGCGGCCGGCAAAGCGTAACCTCTCGTCAGCTGCACAAGAAACAGCGACTTCAGTCCAACAACATACCGCCAGCGCGGCGCAGGAACAGAAGGCGACCCGAACGGCGGAGCAACAAGCCAGGCAACCTGATGCCCAAAGCAAAATCGCACCCCTGCCAACCCCTTTACCGACGCCGCCGCTAACTGTGGACGCGCAAATGGTTGGTGCGTTGGATACTGTATACCGAGCGGCACTTAAGGCTAATGACATCGCGATAATGGATCAGATCTTGGCCGATGACTTTGTTTTGGTGTCAGATCGCGGTGCTTCTTTGACGAAAGTCGACTTGATCAACCAAGCGAGAGAGAAACGGACGATTTATGACGATGAGCAGGTAGAGGAAGGCACGCAGAAGGTGCGAGTATGGCACGATACGGCTGTTGTCACTGAGCTGTTGAGGATCAAAGGCACGAAAGACGAACCCCCATTCAAAGTCTGGTTCAGTGAGACTTACGTTCGGACGCCCACTGGTTGGCGTTGCGTATTTGGGCAAGCTTCGATTCCGTCTCCGAAACCGGACGCGAAATAGTTTTTCGATCAACTAATTGGTCTTTCGTCACAACTAGCGCGCGTACGCGCCAAATCCACTTGGCGATCATGTTTACGGCGGAGCACATAAGCCTTATGACGCTGTCGAACTGATCCAAAACATCAGCCGACGTTCTTTTGCTCGAGGCGTTCCTGGAGGATCGTTCACCGGCGCAATCCAAAGGCTGAGAGCGTATTCAACGCGTAAAACTTATTTGGCTACCTCTGGCAGAAATATGATGATAATTGTCATTGCTGCCAGCCGCGCGCCGCGAGAACTTGCGTGTCATGAATGCACGAACAAACACGATCAGTTGGAGACGATTACTCAGAACAGCACCGGAATTCGGTTTGCTAGTTGCAATTACGCTTACCGTTTTGGGTCAACTTTTTGGATCAAGCCCATCCCAAGCTCCAAGCAACACCAAAGGCAATCAATCCCCACTCAAGACCAACCCTCTCAAGCCGCCCGCGGAAGGCAGCATACCTGTTGCTTTTCTCATTTCCGAAGGCGCACAAGTGATCGATTTCACGGGACCCTGGGAAGTTTTTCAAGATGTCATGGTTCCCGGACGGACGGATCATCCTTTTCGTCTTTACACCGTGTCCGAGTCGGCTTCTCCCATTCACGCAAGCGGTGGAATGAAAATTGTTCCTGATTACACCTTTGAA
>QHRI01000036.1 GCA_003221375.1 Verrucomicrobiota bacterium | reverse complement strand
TGGAAGAAGTTTGCGCATACCTGGAGATCGATTTCGATCGGGAAACGGTACTGACACCAACAAAAGTGGGTCAGTTTTGGAGCGGTAACTCAGCAGCGCGGGTTAACTTTTCACAGATCAGTCCAGAGCCGGCAACGCGCTGGCAGCGCGAACTGTCCGAAGATGAAATCGGATGGGTTGAATGGCATTGCCGTGACCTCATGCCCGAATTCGGCTACGAGCCAAAACTACACGGACGCGAGCTCCGATCATTTGTGCGTCCAATTCGCGGCGAACGCCCACGAGAATACGCGAAGTCGCGGCTCTACTCGATCCGCGATGCAATGACAAAATCCAAATGACGAATGCCGAAGGAAGATGAAAGAGATTGCTATCTCGTTGGGCTAACTTCGTAATTCGACATTCGTGCTTCGTCATTTTTAGTCGCACTTGCAATAGCCCCAGAAGCAGGCCATAATCACGCGAGATGTCGGGATTCTTGTTCCGTTTTCCGAGCCTCCGTTTTCCAAGACGATTCAGTTTTTTCGATACTGTGATGCGAACTTTTGCATCTTCGCTGCATCGTTGGTCGAGTACGCGGGCTTACGGTTCAAGAGAAGTGGATTCCCGGCTCGACGAGGCGGAGTTTCCAACGGCGTTGCAGAGTGCCTTGTTTGAATGGGCTCTGGATGATTGGCGCGCTGCGGACGGTGTCCCGAATGCTTTCGGGACGCTCCGCCCATATAACAACTGGACTAAACCTAAGGACAAACATGAACTCTTATTCAACGGAAAGACGTTCGCATCGCTCGCGCGGCGGCTCCCGACGCCGTGGCAACGGTCCCGCGCGTCGTCAGCGAGGAGAAGCCAAGGAGCAAAAAAAGACATTCTGGCAGCGGATTGCTGCATTTTTTGGAAATGGCACAACGAAGGCGGAAGCAACCGCGCGTAATGGTGCGCAACCTTCGCGATCGGCACGCAAACCCGAACGAATCGACGTGACTTCGCCGCGTCTGTACGTCGGCAACCTGTCGTTCGACGCAACCGAGAGCGATCTTTTTGAATTGTTCAACGGAGTCGGACACGTTCAAAATGCGGAGGTCGTAAGCTACCGCCATAACCAACGTTCAAAAGGGTTTGCCTTTGTGCAGATGCAAACCGTCGATGAAGCGAAACGCGCCGTGGAAGAATTGCACGATAAGGAATTCCTCGGCCGCAGGGGCTCTCCCGATTTTTTTTATTCACCCATAAGTCGCATTGGGCTCGGATGCCGCGGTTCGCTATCTTTTAATCTCCAAATACGTTCGGGACAGCACGTGATTGGTCCCAGGCTGGAGTTCTTCGACGCGCATTTGTTTTAGAAACCAACGGCCTTCAATCTTCTGCGCGGAGACCACTTCGAAACGCTTGGCCAGTTGAGCATTCCAATCGTATCCCTCCATACGCATCAGGGCGCCACTCGCCTTGTCAACCCATAGCAATACATTGGAATACTGCGATTCGCGTGAGGGCGCGCGCAGTTGGAGTTTCCAACAATTGCGAGTGCGAACGTTCTCTTCTCCCAAAACGCGTGCGGTCGGCCAGTAAAGAAACTTGAACGCCAAATCCTCGTAGCTCACGGAGGTGCCACGAATTTTTTGCTTGAGCTTCGAGGCTGTAAATTGCTCGGCGCCGCCAGCGGTCACAAGGTCCAGGCGCGAGCTGTTTTCACCGAGGCGAAGCTGCAGAACTTCATCTGGATTCGCGAACGAATAGCGAATCAGCGGTCCGTTTTGCACCATGACGCGAGGATGTCCTTCGCCGACGGTGGGGGATCGGCGAAAACCGGCAACGTCGCGAACGCCAGGCAAATGACGAAGCACGAAAGACAAATGACGAAAGAATGACGAAGTCCGAATTGCATCTTCGTCATTTGTGCATTCGAGCTTCTTTCTTTATTCGTCATTCGGGCTTCGTGATTGTACCGCATTTGTTTATCAAAGGTTAACGATTAAAGCTTAAGGCGCGGTTTCGTTTCCTTCGCATGGATCAGTCCATCTTTCATCTAATCAATCAGCAATGGACGAGTCCCGGGCTTGACCTTTTCATGGCGGCCCTCAGCGATAGTACGATTTGGAAGCCACTGTTCGTTGTTATTGGAGTGAGCGCGGTCTTATTTGGCGGATTTAGAGCGCGTGCGTTCGTCGTTTGTCTGGTGTTGTCTCTGCTGATCACGGACCAGGTCACTGGGTTCTTAAAATCGACGATCAATCGCCATCGTCCCAAACATGTAGATCTTGTGCGAATGGTACAGTTGCAAAGAACCCATCCGGCCTTCCTGACTCTGTTTAAGAAACCCACTATTCGGTTTTCCAATTTGTCCGATCGCAACCGGTCCGGACCGTCATTCCCGTCGGGACACATGACGACTAACACTATCATTGCTGTTTTTTGCACGGTGTTTTATCGACGTTGGGGGTGGCTCTACTGGTTCGTCGCCTTTGCTGTTGGCTACTCGCGAATTTATCTGGGTTCGCACTGGCCCAGCGACGTAATTGCCGCGTTTTTTCTGGTAATTGGTGAAGCGTTACTGCTGCTCAGCGTGTACGAATTGGTTTGGAGGAAGGCGGTCCGAAAATGGGCGCCGCAGGTTTTTGCGCGCCATCCAAGTTTGATTGCTCGTCCGACTGCTAAGGTGCCATCGCCAGGTGCGCCACCACATTCGATATGAGCATAACGCGCGCTGTCTGGTTTTTCATAGTCGTCCTAACGGTGATTCGATTGGCGATGTTGGCAACAACCGACCTCGAATTTGACGAGGCGCACTACTGGATGTGGTCGGAGCGACTTGCCCCCGCGTACTTCAGCAAAGGCCCGGCTATCGCGTTTGCAATTCGCGCCAGTACGGCGGTCTTTGGAACGAACGAATTCGGAGTGCGATTTTTCAGTCCCCTGCTCGCCGCCGGCACCAGTTGTCGATTTTTTTCTGGGTGGCGGCGATGTTTACATTCTGGCTTGCGTAGGAAAAAAGCCCGCAGTTCTCCTGGCATTGGCCTTTGACGGGACTGCTGATCGGGCTCGGATTTCTTTCCAAATACACCAACGCGCTTGAGCTTGTTTCGATTGTGTTGGTGCTGGCCCTCGCGCCTAGGCTCAGGCACGAGTTCAAGCGCCCTGGATTTTATCTTTTGGTCGGGATATTCGCTCTTTGCACGGTGCCGCCGATCGTGTGGAACGCGCACCACGCGTGGGTTACCCTTGCACATCTGCGATCGCGCGGCGGTATCGAGCAGGGCTTTGGTTTGCACCCGGTCGAAGTTCTTTCGTTTATTGGCGAACATTTCCTGGCTTATTCGCCTTTCCTATTCCTAGCGTTGGCGTGGGGTGTCATTGGAAGCTGGCGACGGGTGAATCAGCAATTCAAGGTTTTGTTCCTGATGTGGTTTGGCTTGCCGGTGTTTCTTTTCTACTTGCTTCTTTCCCTGAACAAGGCTGCGGCGCCAAATTGGGATGGACTCGCTTTCCTCGGTTTTGGATTGCTTGCGATTTATTATTGGTGGGAGCGCCTTGAGGCGAGTGCCTTGTTAAGGATCGGCGCGGTCATCGCGGTATTAGTCGGGTTGATCATGAGCGCGGTAGCACTCGATACAGACTTGCTGCGCATGGCTGGATACAAGTTCCAGCGAAGCGACCCAAGCAATCGAATGCGCGGATGGAAAAGTGCCACGGGCGCGCTGGAAGCCATGCGCAGCGATCTCGAAACAAAATTCGGTGAAAAACTTTTTCTCATTGCCGACGCGCGAGACCGGGCTTCGGAGATTTCGTTTTACCTGCGCGATAAACGAGCCGAAGGCCCGGGTCACCCGCCGGTTTACATTCCCGAATCGCAGGACATGGTGAATCAGTTCTCATTTTGGCCACGCTACGATGAATTTGTTGAGCTAAAACCGGGTACGCCGCGATCGGAAAGCGAAGTTTATACTGAAGAAGGCGGGATCAATTTGTTCGTTGGGCGCAACGCGCTCTTTATTCGAGACGGCGAAAAACAACGCGTCCCGCACAATATCCAAGCCGGCTTTCAATCAACCGAGCTGATTGGCACGATTCAAGTATCGCGTTATGGGAAGCCGCTGCGAACCTGGCAAGTATTTCTCTGTCGGAATTACCGCACACTTCCACTATGAACGAGGTGACAAATTCGCCGCCACTCTCTATCGTCGTGCCGCTCTATAACGAGGAAGCGAACTTGCCTATTTTGCAGGAAGAATTGCGTACTGCGCTGGGCGGACTCGATTACGAAATTATTTTTGTCGATGACGGATCCGTTGATCATACGGCGGAGCGGATCGAACCTGCAGCGAATAACCGTGTCATCCGTTTTGAGAAAAATTCCGGACAAAGCGCCGCAATTTATGCCGGCCTCGCAGCGGCGCGCGGTGGGACTGTGGTTATCATTGACGGCGATTTACAGAATGATCCTGCCGACATTCCAAAACTGCTCGCTGAAATAGCGCGTGGCGCCGATCTTGTCTGTGGTTATCGCGTCAAACGCCAGGACACGTTTGTGAAGCGTGCGACGAGCCGCATTGCGAACGCCGTGCGCAGCCGTTACACAAGAGACGGGGTGCGCGACACCGGCTGCACCCTCAAGGCCATGCGGCGCGAATGTGTCAGCGCATTGTTTCCATTCAAAGGCATGCACCGTTTCATTCCCGCACTGGTCAAAGCGGCCGGCTATCAGCTGGTCGAAGTTCCGGTGAACCATCGTCCGCGGCGCTTTGGCCAGAGTAAATACGGCCTCGGGAACCGCGCTTTGCGCGCCACTATGGATATGTTTGGAGTCCGCTGGCTGCTCTCCAGGCGATTGAATTACAAAATTCGCGAGAAGATTTGATGGCCGAGACAGACGAGAGGCTTGCGACACATCCGCGGCGTGGCAAATCTCGCTTGTCAACTTAGGCGCTACCGCTAAGCTTGCCCTCCCGTACCGGGAATTCGCATGTCGTTGGCCAATTTACTTTCTGTCGAGCAGATCATCCCTGAGATGAAAGCAACGGAGCGCTGGGCCGCGATCGTTGAACTGATCGATCTCCTCGTTAGTCTCGGCAAAATCAAAACGGAAGATCGCGATCCGATTCTCGCATCATTGAAACAACGCGAGGAAACGATGAGCACGGGCATCGGGTTCGGAATCGCCATTCCGCATTGCTCTTCAGACCGGCTCGAAGAAGTCGTAGCCGCGTTCGGAAGATCGACGACAGGCATTGAGTTTGATGCGCTCGACAACGCGCCGGTCAAGTTTGTCGTGCTTTTCATCGTCCCGAAAAATCAATTTCAAACGCACCTGCGCACGCTAGCCTCGATCGCAAAATTTCTAAACGATCGCTCCGTGCGCGAGAGCCTGGCCAGCGCAAAGTCCGCCGACGAAATTTTGTCGATCTTTCGCGATCGTTCGTAATTTGTAGTCGTCCACCTCTGGGCGACGCGGCGCGCGGATGCAAAAGGCTTCAGCGTCGCGCCTCGCAGAGCGAAGCTGCTACAAATTGACCTCGCTACATGGAAACTTTTCAATCACTTCTCGCAAAGAAGCTTTCCGACGGCCTGGCCGCCGCCGGTTTGCCGGACGCTGGTGAATTAACGCCAGCAACCGACGCGCGATTCGGCGATTACCAGACGAATGCCGCTCTGGTGCTCGGAAAACAGCGGGGCGAAAATTCGAGGGACGTTGCGAAGAAAATCGTCGAGCATCTCGGTGTTGACGATCTTTGCGAACCGCCAGCGATCGCAGGTCCCGGTTTCATTAATTTTACGTTGCGTCCAGGCGTCGTTGCTGAAAAAACCGCCAGCCTACTGGCCAATGAAAGACTCGGAATCGCGAAGACAGAATCGCCTCGGCGCATCGTGATTGATTTCGGATCTCCCAATGTGGCCAAGCCGATGCATGTTGGCCACATTCGGAGCACCGTTCTTGGCGATGCGCTCGCGCGTATCGCAAAATTTCTCGGTCATGACGTGATCCGCGATAATCACATCGGCGATTGGGGGACCCAGTTTGGAATGGTCATTTACGGCTGGAAGAATCTACTGGATCAGAGCGCGCTTCAGCAGAATCCATTGGCCGAGATCGTCCGCATTTACAAAGAGACAAACGCATTGGCGATCAGCGATGCTCAGGTTCGAGAATCCTGTCGCCAGGAACTAGTAAAACTGCAGGCCGGTGACAAGGAAAACATCGATATTTGGAACGAATGCGTTGCTTTTTCCATGCAGGACTTCGAGCACGTGTACGAATTGCTCGATATTCATTACGACATCCAGTGCGGCGAAAGCTTTTACAACGACAGGCTCCCAGGTGTAGTCGAGCGTTTGCTCAAATCCGGAATTGCTGAAATCAGCGAGGGCGCGGTCGTCGTTTTCTTTCGCGATATTCCGGAGCTGGCCGACAAGCCGTGCATAATTCGCAAACGCGACGGTGGATTTAATTACGCCACCACCGATGTCGCGACAGTCGATTATCGCCTCGACCATTTGAAAGCGGACAGTGTTTGGTACGTGGTCGGCGCGCCGCAAATTCTCCATTTCAAACAAATTTTCGAGATTGCAGGACGACAGTGGGGTTACAAAGCGGATCTTCGGCACATCACCTTTGGCAGCATCCTCGGGGAAGATCGCAAACTGATGAAAACGCGTTCGGGCGAAAACGTGCCGTTGCGCGAACTTCTCGAGGAAGCATGCCGCCGCGCGCGCAAGATTATCGAGGAAAAAAATCCGGACTTAAGCGAGGCAGAAAAAATCGACGTCGCACAGAAAATCGGAATCGGTGCAGTTAAATACGCTGATCTGTCGCAGTACCGAATGACGGATTACGTTTTTTCATGGGAAAAAATGCTGTCCCTCCAGGGAAATACAGCGCCGTATTTACAAAACGCATATGTGCGAATTCGCTCGATTTTCCGTAAAGCTGGCGAATCCGCACCAAAGATCGATGAGTTGACTCTCGGCAGTTCTGCCGAAATCACTCTCGCAAAGCGCCTCTGCCAGTTCGCGGAAATCGTCCCGCAGGTGCTGAACGATTTTCGTCTGAATATTCTGGCAAATTATCTTTTCGAGGTGGCGAACAGCTTCCACGCATTTTATGAGGCTTGTCCGGTTTTGAAATCGGAAGAACCGGCGCGCAGCTCGCGCTTGGCTTTGTGCGATCTTACCGGGCGCGTTCTGCATCGCGGCCTCGACTTGTTAGGCATCAAGGTTCCTGAGAAGATGTAACACGCCCGCTGGCGCGTCATTCCGAGCGAAGCGCAGGCGGAGTCGAGGGATCCCGCGGCGATACCTTTAGGTAACGCAACGGGATTCCTCGACTTCGCTCGGAATGACATGAAATTGCGCCTGTGACAGCGACGCAGCCACGCATTCCAACCTGCACCTACCGATTGCAATTCAATCGCTGGTTCACTTTTTCGCAGGCATGCGAGATCGTTCCATACCTCGAAGCACTCGGAATCAGTGACGTCTACGCATCGCCGTATTTTCAGGCGAGCCCTGACAGCTTGCACGGTTACGACATCACCGACCACAACATGCTCAATCCGGCGATCGGTTCGCGCGAGGATTATGACGCGTGGGTTGCACAGCTTCATGCGCATTCGATGGGGCAGCTACTCGACTTTGTTCCAAATCACGTGGGAATCGCGGAGCCTCTCAACGAATGGTGGATGGACGTGCTCGAAAATGGCCCGAGTTCCAGATACGCGCCCTATTTCGATATCGACTGGCAGCCGCT
>QHRI01000035.1 GCA_003221375.1 Verrucomicrobiota bacterium | reverse complement strand
CTTGGCCAACGTCGTCTTGATGCGTTGATGCTCAATCAAGGAGCAGACCTGATTAGCCAGCAGCGCTTTGCGGTGCTCGGCCGTACGACCCAGTTTGATCGTCTTTTTTTGATGTCTCATGACGCGGCGAATGTGATTGTAGAGGCGATGCTTACTCTTCGCCAGCTGCTCCGCTCGGGCCAGCGCCATCGCTGCTTACCGGGGCATCCAGAAGGCCGGGCTCGAATTTCATGCCGAGACTCAGCCCGAGCTGTTGCAGTTTATCCTTAATTTCGTTCAACGATTTCTTGCCGAAATTTCGATACTTCAGCATTTCGGCTTCCGTCTTTTGCGCGAGCTGACCCACGCTAGTGATGTTCGCATTGTTCAGGCAATTCGCTGCGCGCACACTGAGCTCGATTTCGTTCACGCTCATGTTGAGCAGTTTCTTGAGCTTCAGGTTCTCTTCGCTCACGCCAGCAGGTGTCTGGTCAAACTCGATCACCTCTTCGTTGAAGTTCACGAACACATCGAGATGGTGCCGCAAAATGGCCGAGGCCTGGAGCAACGCATCGTCCGGTGTCAAGCGGCCGTCGGTCCAAACTTCGAGAATGAGCTTATCGTAGTCCGTGCGCTGACCAACACGGGTGTTTTCGACAGCGTACTTAACGCGTGTGACCGGCGAAAAAATCGAATCGATCGGGATGAGACCGATTGGCTGGTCGGGACGCTTATTTTCCTCGGCGTTAGCAAAACCGCGGCCGACTCGCACATCGAGTTCGGCATCAAATTTGTGCTTCTTGTCCAGAGTGCAGATGATCTGCTTGGGATTGAGCACTTCGTAGCCTTGCACCACTTGAATGTCTCCGGCGGTCACTTCGCCTTCTTTGTTCACAATGAGCGAAAGCTTCTTCGGCTCGTGATCATCGGCTTTAAATTTCACTTTCTTGAGATTAAGGACGATGTCGGTCACGTCCTCCACCACGCCTGGGAGCGTGGCGAATTCATGTTGCGCGCCTGCGATTTTGGCAGCGGTGATGGCTGCGCCTTCCAGAGAGGAAAGCAGGACGCGCCGGAGGGAATTCCCAACGGTGTGCCCGTAACCGGCCTCAAACGGCTCGGCGGTAAATTTGGCGTATGTATCTGTGGCCGTGCTCTCATCTTTAGAGAGAGTTTTCGGCATTTCAAAACGACCGTAACGGATTGGCATATGTTCTAAGAATTAAGGAAGAATTATGAATTAAGAAATGACTAAGGCCTCGCGGCACTTCGTCTTTCTGCCTTCTTACTTCTTACCTTTCGGATCACCGGGTTCCCCCTGGCGAGTGCGGTTTCACGTCCAGCAACGGAAACCCAGGGACCAACGGCGTAATTACAAAACTCGCTGCGAAGGGCGAAATAAAGGCTAAATCCGCGATTTTGCAAGCGGGAGATTTGGTAGGGCGTCCGGTCAGCCCAGCGCGCTCATCCTACCCTTCGACGATCTCATCCGGCAACTCATTCGGGTTTGCCGATGTCCTTGGAAAATGCGCGGCCAGCAATTTACCGACTTCCTGGATGCCCTCGACGATGGCGTGACTAAACCGCTCATTCTGAAAATGGACACGCATTCCATCCACAACGTGCTGCCAGAATTGTTCGCCGCATTTTTCGTGAATCGCTTTATCGCCAACAACGGCAAACTTGTGCGACCTCGGAGCTACGAAGATAAGCACCGCATTGCGTTCGCCGGTCTTGTGCATTCCGAGACGCTGAAATTTCTTCTGTGCAACGACCAATGGATCGGCGCTCAATTGGCCGCGTTGAACATAAACGCGAATCTCACCTGAAGTTTTCGATTCAGCATCTCGAATCGCGTGGACGATGCGGTCATGCTCAAGCTTGCTTAGAAACTCCTTCGTTCGCATTTCTTCACCAGCTCGATCCTGCGCCCCCCCCGCCGAAACTCCCGCCACCACCACTGAACCCGCTGAACCCACCGTCTCCCCCGGAAGACCAACCACCGCCGGACCCGCCGCCGACATACGGGCCGCCGGAACCTGAATATCGATAGCCGGATTGGCGTTTCAATCGCGACAAAAAGAACAGCAACACCATAAAAAAGAAAAAGAGAAGGAGGTTTGGCGCGAGCGTGCCTCCTTTTTCGCCGCCGCGTGTCTCCCGAACGGTCTTTCCAGTTCCTTTGTATTCGCCACGAATAGCTTGGAAGATGGAATCGATCCCTGCGGCCAAGCCACCTTCATAATCGCCGCTCTTAAAATGCGGCTTGATTCGGTATTCGGTGATATCGAACGCAGTGATGTCGGGTAGTGCCCCTTCCAATCCGTAACCGACTTGAATAAACATTTTGCGATCCTGGACGAACACGAAAAGGACGACGCCATTGCGACGTTCCTTTTGGCCGACGCCCCACGCCTGGGCGACACGCTGCGTGTAATCTGCGATATCGGACTCAGTCTGCATTTTCGGGAAAATCGCGACGACGACCTGATCCGAAGTCTCGCGTTCGAATTGCGCAAGCTGTTCGTTAAAACGAAGCGCAGCTTCCTTTGAAACAACGCTGGCGTGATCGTTGAAATACCGGTCGGGTTTCGGCGGAATGACTTCGGCGGCTTGGGCGGCAACAGCGAAAAGGATCACGAAAGCGAGTACTATTACTGGGCAGCGAACGCGCCTCGTCTGCTGTTTGCGACGCCCTCGTTGCAAATGTCCTTTGGCACGCCAGGCGAAAACGCGTGCTGAGTAAGTCTCGGGTCGTTCGATCCGTTCAGCGAGGCGCCGAACGGGACACGCGAGAGCGCGTGTGCTCCCCGGAATCATCACGTGAATATTGTTATGGCGACGCAGCAGCCGCTGGCGTCGGCGCGGGGCCCTGATTTGAATTCGCCGCCGGCGTCGGCGCGGGGCCAAAATTAAATTGCACCGGCGGCGGTTTCTCCGCGCCCGCTTGCGCTGTGAAAAATGGCCGCGGCGGAAAACCAAGCATTCCCGCAATCAAGTTTGTCGGAAAACTGCGAACCGCCACGTTGTAGTTTTGCACTGCAGTATTGAAGTTGCCGCGTTCGACCGAGATCCGGTTCTCCGTGCCTTCCAATTGCGCCTGCAGACCGACAAAATTCTGATTAGCTTTTAACTCGGGATACCGCTCCACGACCACCAGCAGGCGCGAGAGCGCGTTGCTCAACTGGCCTTGCGCGGCCTGGAACTGTTCAAGTTGCGCCGCATCGGTAGGCGCCTTGTTCGGGTCAAGTTGCACCCGGCCAACACTGGCCCGCGCATTCGTCACCTCGGTGAGCGTCGATTTTTCGAAATTCGCCGCGCCCGAAACGGTGTTCACAAGATTTGGAATCAAATCTGCGCGCCGCTGATAAACATTTTGCACCTGCGCCCAGCTTTGATCGACGGTCTGCTGAAGACGAACGAGACGATTATAACTGCCGCCCAACGCAAGGGCCGCAATCACGACAATAAAAAGAAGGATTGCGAGTAGCACTCCGCAACCCATCGCGAATTTATTCATAAGAAGATCGACAATCGTTTGCCAGACGAACGACTAAGTCAATCTTGCATACTGATTTACTGGATGCGACCCAGGACGAGCCGAAGGAAACGTGCATCGGAAAATCTCGCGCTTGATCCTTGCCGCACGATGATGGCCTCTAGCGACGGAATGACAAAGAGCCGCTGATAGCCCGAGCCAAGTCCCACTACCATGTCTGCAGGCGCATCCTTGCAAATACACACGTTTGTCCATTGCGCATCCTGCCAGTGTAAGTCGAGCATTCGTTCCATGTCTGCTTCACGCGCAGTCGGTGCCGGCTGATTTAACCAAAATGTGAGGCCGTATGATGGGTTCACGTGCGAGCCGGCAAACGCCTCTCGCAACAGAGCTGCTGGAACGATTTGTCGCCCGTGGTAACTACCTCGGCCGAGAAGCAGCTCGCCAAGCCGAGCCCATTCCCGGGCAGTCAGCTCAAATCCCGTTGCAGGCAACGGATCCCCGCGAGCGTCTTTTTTGTAGTTGAGCCGACCTAGTCCAAGCCGGTTCGACACACGTGCTTCGAAGTAGCCGATGACATCGCGCCCTTTTAGTTTTCGGCGCAAAAGCTCGGAAAAGATTTGTAGGTGACTGGGACCGTAAATAAAGGCTGATCCGGGTTCAGCAACGGCCGATAACCGAATCGCCATGGCATTGCGATCGCGGATCGAAGGGCGCTGAAGACGCGACGCGCCCTCAATGCCATCAGTCTGGTTGAGCAACTCGCGGATGGTAATCTGTGACTTGCGCGGGTCGTTCTTCCATTCAGTGATCGTGTCCGAAACGGGATCGTCGAGTTTGAACAATCCATCGCGCGCCGCTGCGAGCGCGGCGATCCCCCAAAAACTCTTCGTTCCGCTGAAAATCGGCCATCGTCCTCCCGCCGACCCGCCGTTGGCATAATGCTCGAAAATCGTCCGGCCATTTTGCATGACCAGCATGGAAGCGCCGCGTTTGCTTTCGGAATATTTTGCGGCGCGCGCACAATCAGCGGCCTGTAGCTCAGCACCAGCTGAAGTGGATGCTGCGAGCGCAAGCAGCAGCAGGCTGCCTAGTTGTGTGAGGCATAACCATGAGGAACCACGCATGTGTGAATCGCGCCGCCGGGGGCAAACGCCTATGATTCCGGTGCTG
>QHRI01000167.1 GCA_003221375.1 Verrucomicrobiota bacterium | reverse complement strand
CTGCACGAATTCCTCCACGCCTTTGCCCTGAACGAGAACCTTTGGTCCTTTCTCGTAAACCGCGACGCTTAACTTGTTCTTCTGACCGAAGAAAATCGTCCATTCCTTCGGCGCGAACTTGAAGCCGAGTTCTTTGAGCAAAGACCGGAGCTTGGCGACCTGTTCCTGCGTGAGGGCGTGGGTGTAAGAATTCAACGCCCAATGCTCAACGCTCAACGTCCAACGCTCAACCGTTTTGTCATTCAGGGCGAAGTCGAGGAACCTCTGGAATATCCAGAGATGTCTCGACTTCCCTCGACATGACAAGTTAGAAGCCTGTCGTGCGAAGTGTGAGCTCACCTCGAAGCATTCGGGTCTTTGGCCGCTCTCTTCTCCGCTGGTTTCGCCATAATCACCGTGATCTTCCATGGCGCAATAGGCGCGACCCTTATGCCATTCTCGTGTCCGAGTTCATGCTCCAGCAAACCCAGGTCGCCACTGTAATTCCCTATTATAATAAATGGCTCGACCGGTTTCCTGATTTCGCTTCCGTCGCAAGCGCTTCGGAAAATGCCGTGCTTCACACCTGGCAAGGACTCGGTTATTACAATCGCGCGCGAAACCTTCGGGCCGCTGCCAAGATTGTTCGGGATAGGCACGGGGGGATTTTGCCCGGAAACGTCGCTGCGATTCGTAAATTGCCCGGCGCTGGCCGCTATATTGCGAACGCAGTTGCAACCTTCGCTTTCAATCAACCGGTGCCAATCGTTGAAGCGAATAGCGCGCGTCTGCTGGCCCGATTGCTCGATATCCGTGTCCCGATCGATTCTGCGATCGGCCGCGAAAAACTTTGGGCCTATGCCGCGCAACTCGTCCCGAAGCGCAATGCGGCGCGTTTTAATTCCGCGCTTATCGATCTTGGTGCACTTGTTTGCCTACCGGATAAACCGAAATGCAACGTCTGTCCGGTGAAGAAATTCTGCCGCGCAAAAAATCCTGGAGCACTGCCCATCAAGAAATCCAAGCCACGCACAAAGCGACTTATCGAAAGACACGCATTTGTCGTTAGTAACGGCAAGGTTCTGCTCGAGCAATCATCAGCACGCTGGCGTGGCATGTGGATTTTGCCACGATTCGAAACAGGAGTTTCTGACCAGCCGCTCTACAGATCGACATTTCCATTCACCCATCATCGGATTGCGTTTGTGGTGTACCCTCGTGCGAAGCCAAACAAAATTTCTCACACGCAGCGATGGTTCAAATCCATCGATCACATCGCAATGCCCTCGCCTCATCGCCGGGCAGCAGAAGCTCTTCTTAGCGCAAAATAAGTAGCACGATCACGCCGGCAGCAGTCGTCAAAACGGTAATCGGAATCCCAAAGCGCGCGTAATCCCAAAAACCGACCTGGATATGATCGCGGGCCGATTCCACAACGATCATGTTCGCCACCGAACCGACGATCGTGAGGTTGCCGGCAAACGTCGTCGCAAGCGCCAATACTTTCCACATCAAAGCAGGCTCAGTGAGTCGCGCCACCCAGTTACCCGCCACCAACACGAACGGCACGTTTGAGAAAACATTCGATCCGACCACAGAAAACCAGGTGAGATTCCACGCCTGCGCCGGCGCGCTTGATCCGAAGATTGGTTGCAACCGCGAGTAAATCGCATCCGGCAGGCCGGTATCGTTTAAGCCGTCGACCACGACGAAAAGCGCCGCCAAGAAAAGGAGCAGATGCCAATCGACGAGCCTGAGAACGTCGTGTGTGTCGCGTCGCGCCAGCACCATCACCAGCGCCGCGCCGGCCATTGCCGTCCACGCCAGGTTCAAGCCGGCGAGGAAACCGGCAAAGATCGCCACCAACACAACGCAAACAAGCGCGAACAAACCGCGCTCAAGTTTTGGAACTGCATGTTCCACGCGATCAATTGCAATATCTCCTAACATCTTTCGGAAACCAACACGCAAGATGAAAAAACTAATCGCCAGCCCAATAATTGCCGTCGGCAGGAGGGACCGCGAAAATTCCGGAAACGAAATCTGCGAGAAATGTCCGATGATCATATTTTGCGGATTCCCCACAAGCGTGGCCACGCTGCCAATGTTCGCGCTGGTCGCGAGCGCGACGAGGAACGGCAGCAGCGGCAGCTTCCCGCGCCTGATAACCGCCACGACGAGAGGAGTGAGCATCAAGCAAATCGTATCGTTAACCAACAGTGCGGAGAGAATCCCGGAAGTGAGTGTGACGTACAGCAAAAGGCGCGTAGGGGTTCGCGAGAAATTCAGAACAAGGTCCGCGGCCCATTCGAAAAAATGCGCGAGATAGAGATAGGCCGAGATGAGCATCATGCCCAACAGCAATACAAGCGTGTCGTAGTTGATGGCGCGATATGCGCGTTCCGGGGTCATCACACCTGTTGCAATCATTAGCACCGCGCCCAGCAATGCAGCAGCCGGACGATTCAATGGTAAGATCTTGAGCTGGCGGCCGCTGATCAAAACGTACGTAACCACGAAGATCGCGCTTGCGACCAGCTCCCGCTGCCAATGATTCACACGCGTGCATAATGGATGCCCGACGGCTTTTCAACGCCGTGGCCCCTCCTTCGCGTTCGTTGCTTTGCATTGAACGTTGAACGGTTCTCTGCGATAACCTCTTGCATTAGTTATGAGAAGTATGACTGGATACGGCCGCGCTGAGGTGGTCCACGCCGGACGAAAATTCAGCGTGGAGCTCAATTCGGTGAACCGAAAGCAGAGCGATATCGTGATTAATCTGCCGCGAGACCTCGGAGAGCTCGAACCGCGCATTCGACAGACGATCAACGAAAATATCTCGCGCGGGCGGACCAACGCGACGATCGCTCTCCACAGCGGCCCAAATGGCGCCCGCAACCTGGCGCTCGATACGGAGTTGGCTCGTTCTTATCACGAAGCGATGCGCGCATTGCAAAAAGAGTTGAACGCGCCAGGAGAAATCACGATTAGCACAATTCTGCAGGCCCCGGGAGTAATGCGCTTTCCTGAACAGACGCTTGACCCCGAAGAAGCATGGCCGGCCATCGATCGCGCGCTGCATGCTGCTCTCGCAGACTTAATCAAGATGCGCGAACGCGAGGGAAAACATCTGGCCAAGGACTTGATTCATCGGCTCAAGGCAATTCGCAAAAAACTCAAGGAAATCGGCACGTTTCACCCCGATGTGGTCAAGCGATATCGTGCCGTCCTTCTCGATCGCATCCAGAAAGCTGGCCTGCCGATTGCCAGTGACGATGAACGTCTGTTGAAAGAGATCTCGTTCTTTGCTGACCGCGCAGACGTGTCCGAGGAACTCGTCCGTCTGGAAAGTCATCTCGCCCAATTTGCGCATCATCTGCGCAGCAAAGAACCAGTCGGGCGCACACTGGAATTCATCACCCAGGAGATGTTTCGTGAGCTCAACACACTCGGCGCAAAAGCAAACGATGCGGCGATTTCTCAGCGCGTCATCGCCTGCAAGGCAGAATTGGAGAAGATTCGCGAGCAAGCCCAAAATCTTGAGTAAAAAATTCAGTCGCAGCGGAATTCTCTTTGTGGTTTCTGCTCCATCGGGTGCCGGCAAGACCACACTCGTGGAAAGAATTCGTCAAACCCCGAATCTTTTTTATTCGGTGTCTTGCACGACCCGAGCGCCGCGGCCCGGTGAAATCGACGGCCAGGATTATCGGTTTCTTTCCGATCCAGATTTCCGGGAGCGAATCGCAAAAGGAGATTTTCTGGAGCACGCACACGTGCACGGAGACCATTACGGCACCTTGCGCGAGCCAGTTGTCACAAATCTAAAAGGGGGAAAAGACGTTTTGATCGACATCGATACGCAGGGTGCTGCAGTTATTCGCAACTGCGGCGATCCGGTCATCCTGGATGCTTTGGCCGACGTGTTTATCATGCCTCCCGATCTCGAGGAATTGCGGAAGCGCCTGCTGAAGCGTGGAACGGAAACCATGGAGCAGATCGATTCCCGCCTAACCACCGCCAGCCGGGAAATGGAACATTGGCGCGACTATCGTTATACTATTATCAGTGGATCGGTGGAGGAAGACTTGCAAAGGTTCCGTCAAATCATGGAGGCAGAAAGCTATTTAAGCCGACGTTTGGTCCAGAAATGATTGCAGAAGGCAGAGACTCGAAAAGGAAACGCGACAAAGCGAG
Organism: Verrucomicrobiota bacterium; assembly: GCA_003221375.1. Lineage (GTDB taxonomy): Bacteria > Verrucomicrobiota > Verrucomicrobiia > Chthoniobacterales > UBA10450 > Udaeobacter. Next base: position 3,173 of record QHRI01000167.1, on the reverse strand, counting down.
CGCGCGAAAAGTTGTGCGTATTCGACCGGGCACAAAAACGGTAGTGCTCGGCGTAACGGGATCGATTGCTGCGTACAAGTCGGCTGAGCTCGCGAGTTTGCTGGTCAAACAAGGCCACGAAGTTTTTGTCGTTATGACACAGGACGCGACTGAATTTATTTCTCCGCTCACTTTGCAAACGCTTTCGAAGAATCCGGTGACGACCAGTTTCTTCGACGAAAAGGAAAGTTGGCGACCCGGACACATCGAGCTCGCCGATCGCGCGAACCTGCTGCTGATCGCGCCGGCGACAGCGCATATCATCGCCGAACTCGCGCACGGACTGGCTCATCATCCGCTCGCCGCCATCGCGCTCGCAACGCGCGCCCCGATTCTGATCGCGCCAGCCATGAATGGAAAAATGTGGGAGCATCCTGCTACTGTCGAAAACGTGGAAAAGCTGAAAGCACGCGGCGTTGAATTTATCGGACCGGAGGAAGGAATGCTCGCCTGCGGCTACGAAGGCGTTGGCAGACTTTGGAAAGTGAACGACATCGCGTTCCGCGCAGAGTTTCTGCTCGCGCGCCAGGAAAATTTGATCGCGTGAGATTCCTCGTTACGGCTGGGCCCACGCGCGAGCCGATCGATCCGGTTCGTTACATTTCGAATCGCTCATCCGGGAAAATGGGCTATGCCATCGCCGAAGCGGTGCTAGCTGAAGGACACGATGTCACGTTGATTTCAGGTCCGGTGAATCTCGACCCTCCGCACGACGCAAAGCTGATTTCTGTTTCGACCAGCGACGAAATGTTCGAAGCGGTGCATCAGCATACGGACCAATGCGACATATGCGTCTTGTGCGCCGCCGTGGCTGATTACAAGCCGGCACACGTTTCGTCGACAAAAATCAAAAAGCAGAGCGACAAGTTTTCGCTCGAACTAGTTCCCACGCGCGACATTCTTAATTCGTTAGGTCAACGGCAGGACCGACAATTTGTTCTTGTCGGTTTCGCTGCGGAAACAGATCACCTGGAAGAAAACGCCACCAAAAAGCTGCGCGCAAAAAATTGCGACATCATCGTCGCAAACGATGTGAGCGATGCAAATTCGGGACTGGAAAGCGACGTGAATGAAGTGACGATTTTATTTCGAAACGGCGAAAAAAAGAAAATTTCGCGTGCGCAAAAAAAAATTATCGCGTATGAGCTCGTAAAAATATTTTCAAGTTTCGCAACAAAAATGTTTGACAAAAAAAATGTGACGATTAACTGAACTCGTTTAAGTGAAGTCATTCCCAACTCTTCACAGAGTTCCGCGCGTGTTGCGGATGAAAGGGGGGAATTAGTCGATGGCGAAGAAGAAAAAAGCAGCAAAGAAAAAATCAGCGAAGAAAAAGAGGCATTAACGCCCCACGCTTGATTAAACGACTCCGGAATGCTTTCGGAGTCACAACCCTAACTTCAACCCGGGAGGAGAATTTATTTTCCTCCCGGTTTTTTTGCTTTGCCATGTTGAGCGGAGCGAAACATCTCGGTTTATTCCCATGAGCGATCGGCGCAGAAAGCCAGAGAGTCTTCGCTTCGCTCAGAATGACAATATATGAAGCATTATCTCGATGCGGCTGAAAAGGCCGCGCGCGCAGCTGGAAAATTGCTTCGCAAGAATTTTAGACGTCCGCAGCGGGTGAATGCCGTCGCCGCGCACGATATCAAACTGGAGATCGATGTTCAGACACAGGAGTTGATTACCAAGCTGCTGCTCAAAGAATTTCCAAAGCACGCGCTTTACGGCGAAGAAGGAGTCGTGGGAGATCAATCCAGCGAGCACCAATGGGTGGTCGATCCGCTTGATGGCACCGTGAATTATTTCTATGGCATTCCGCACTTTTGCGTCTCGATTGCACTTCGCCTCCGCAATGAGGTCATGGTGGGTGTTATCTATGACCCTATTCGCCGGGAGATGTGGAAAGGACAAAAAGGTGAGACCCCAAAATTGAATGGCGCTCCCTTTCACGTGAGCGAGCGTGCAGATCTTGCTGAAGCTGTTGTCTCCATTGGGCTGGCGAAAACCGCCGAGACGATCAACACAAATTTTCCGTTGCTCCAGCAAATGATTCATCGCGTGCGCAAATGCCGGGTACTCGGCAGCGCGGCGCTGGACCTGGCTTACGTCGCCTGCGGACGACTCGACGCTTACATCGAGCAGGGAATCAGCCTGTGGGACATCGCAGCCGGCTGGCTCCTGGTTGAAAACGCCGGAGGAACTGTCGATCTTCGCCCACGCGAGGACATGAAAGATAAATACAGCATCATTGCGTCGAACGGCGTTATCGATCTGAAACTCTGATGCCCATGAGCATTCGATGCGGAATTGGCTACGACGTGCACCGCCTTGTTGAAGGCCGGAAACTGATCCTCGGCGGCGTCGAGATTGCGCACTCGCGCGGATTGGAGGGACATTCCGATGCAGACGTCTTGTCTCACGCGATCGCCGATGCGTTGCTGGGCGCGCTTGGTGCGGGCGATATCGGCCAACATTTCCCGAACACAGACGAATCAATTCGCGGCATCAACAGCATCGAGATTTTGAAACGCGTGAACAAATTGCTCACAGAAAAGAAAGCCCGCACGCTCAACATCGACGCAACAATCATCGCCGAAGAACCCAAACTCCTGCCGCACGTTGCGACGATGCGAAAAATAATCGCGGGCGCGATTGGCGTTTCAGACTCAAACATCAGCATCAAAGCGACCACAAATGAAAAGCTCGGGTCCATCGGCCGCGGCGAGGGAATTGCCGCGATGGCGGTGGCAACCGTTGAGGTAGGGCGCGACCGCCGGGCGCGCCGTAAACGCAGCGGACCGCCCGGCGGTCCGTCCCTACCAAGCTAATGGCGTTGCGCTTTTTTAACACTTACTCGCGCAAGATCGAAGAATTCGAGCCGCGCGATGCGGCGGCGCGCGCAATCGGCATCTACACCTGTGGGCCGACCGTCTACAGCCGCGCACACATCGGGAATTTTCGCGCTTACATCTTCGAAGATCTGCTTCAACGCCATCTGGAGCTGCGCGGTTACAAGGTGCATCGGGTGATGAACATCACGGACGTCGACGACAAGACGATTCGCGGCGCGCGCGAAGCCAAAGTACCGCTGTCGAAGTTCACCGAACAATTCAAAAAGGCGTTCTTTGAAG
>QHRI01000166.1 GCA_003221375.1 Verrucomicrobiota bacterium | reverse complement strand
CTGATTCTGCCTTCCTTTCCAACTACGCGCTCAATGCGTGCCAGTTCTTGTGTCAGGCTCTGATTGATTCGGATCACTTCGTTGAAGGTATCCGCAACCTCGCCGGCCATGCCCGTCCAATCGTCCGGCAGTTGAGCGGAAAAATCTCCGCGCTTGAATGCAGTCAGGGCTGCAAGCAACTGCTTGCTATCGAGCCGGTCGCCGTTGGGATACGAGTTATTAACCGGTCGAAGCCGGTGAGCGGAGGTATTTTTCTTCATAGGCGATTTGGGCGCCGGGGATTCCCGGGTTCTCGAATTCGACGCGTAAGATCGGAAGACTCATATTCCAGCGTCGTAGACTAATCGTCTGACTGACCCCGACAAGCCGTATGGCTTGTTAAAGAAAATAGGTCCCGCCTCTTCTCGTCAAAGGGCCCCCTGACGCCGTAACAAATCTAACTAGGATATCGGCAATGCAGGCAGCGTGCGCAAGCGGAAGCCAAAAAAGATGGCGAGAACGCCGAGGACGACTGCATACCATGCGATGAGCCAAATCACTGCGGCGGCACCGGCGACAGGATTCCATAGAAGCAGTACGGCAAAGACGATAGATGCCAGCCCCATAAGGATCAAAAACCATTCGCCTTTAATTTCCCGGCGCAGCCTAACTGCTGCCGCAATCTCACTCGCACCGATCATGAGTGCCCAGGCTGCGATATAGATGACCAGAGCGAGCGCCGTTATCTGCGGCGCGTGGAACGTAAGAAGGCCCACGACGATGCCGAGAAGCCCGATGACGAGTTGCCAGCCCCAGTCCGAATCAGAAGCACGATGCCCAATCGCGCCGACAATGCGAAATATTCCATCGATCAAGACCCAGGCTCCAAAAAACAGCACTAATGTTGCGATAGTTAAGCCAGGATACACAAACGCAACAATTCCAAATGCGATTGCAGCGATACCCCTTATCACCGGAACCCACCAATGACGTCTTAAGGTTTCGATTAGCATCCCGTCGTTTTAGAGAGCGGTCCGTAGGAAGGCAAGCATCATTTGGGAAATGCGAAATGCGCACCGCTTCAAGGAGCGATGGCATGGACAGTCATCGCGCTGACACAGCGACGGGAAGCTGTCGTTCCTTTATTACAATCCGCACTTAGCGCTGGCTTCGGCAATAGTAGAACGACTCCGCAGAAGCGACGCCAAATAGGTATCAACAAAGGGCGCGTTATTAATTCGCGTCAAATTCGCGGGGTTTTGAAGGCGCGAAAAAATAGCGTAGGCAATCTTGCTTCGTGGAACGCTTTTCTCACCGTAGCCAGAGGGAATATTGCTCGACCAGTAACGCACATACTGCCCGTCCATGCGATTCTCCATGCCGAGGAAAACCGTGGAGTGCCCATGCTCGTTTCTTCCTACTTGCTGCGACCAGAAGATTTTCATGAAATCCCCTGGCTTCGCCTGATTAAAATCATCGAAGTTTTGTCCAAGCTGTAGTTCGTGAAAAAGACGGGCAGTGCCGGGTCCATTTGCGTTCCACCGGCCCCAGATGCCTTCGCCATCCCGTTGATCTCGAATGATCAACCGCTCTAATGTGGCGTAATCCAGGTGGAATTCGCCTCGCGCGCGCAAAGCTTCGATCGTTCTGATGAAAACGAGGTACGTTGCACCCGAGCAAAAACTGGGCGAGGCCTGGGAGGGCAGAATGAAAAATTTGCCAGACTCAAAATGTGCGGAGGATTGGAGACGGATTTTTGCGAAGTGTGAAATGGAATAGCGGCCGCCCTGGGGCATCTGCTTGATCTGGTCAAGGATCAGGCCGTTATAATCACCGGCGAATGACGCGCTCGAGGCGATCGCAAGAATTGCAAGAAAAACCCAGGTCGCCAGTCCCTTCACGGCGGAATAAGTAATCATCAAAAGCCCATCTGGCAACGGCGGAGCTTTCTGTCATTCCAAGCGATGTCGAGGAATCCCGTGGCGCAGCGCAAGGCAATTATGCGGGATCGTTCGACTGCGCTGCGCTTCGCTCAGGATGAAAGACCCGCCAGTTTTAGCATCAGGGACATCACCGATATGACAAACGCCCGGTCGTCGTTAAAATCACGCTCATGCTGCGTTTCACAAAGATGGATGGTGCGGGAAACGACTTCATCCTGCTCGATAACAGGGCAGGGCACATCCATCTAAATCGTAGCCAAATCGCGCGCCTCTGTGATCGCCATCGCGGTATCGGAGCAGATGGCGTTTTGTTGCTGGAAAATCCATCGGACCACGCGAATTTCCGAATGCGCTATTTTAATGCCGACGGCGGAGAAGCGGAGATGTGCGGAAACGGCGCGCGTTGCTTTGCGCGGTTTGCAAACAAGGTGGCGGGCGCCAGGGGCAAGATCTCCTTTGAGACGGTAGCTGGCGTCATTTCGTCGGAGTTGGCTGGAGATCTCGTCACTCTGCAAATGACCGAACCGACCGATTTGCGACTCAATGTTCCGCTTCACGTCGGCGCGGAAAAGAGAATCGTTCATTTTATTAACAGCGGCGTGCCTCATGTCGTTGTTCCTGTCGCACAAGTCGCCGGTGTCGATGTGGTGCGAGAAGGCTCAACCATTCGCCAACACGAAATGTTTTCGCCAAAAGGCGCAAACGTGAATTTCATTGAGAAACGCGGGCCCGATAAGATCGCTATCCGCACCTATGAGCGGGGTGTGGAAGACGAAACCCTCGCATGCGGCACGGGCGTAGTTGCCAGCGCGCTCGTGTTCGCGGTTATTGAAAACGCGGAGGGCCCGATCGCCGTGGTTGCACGCGGGGGAGACGAACTACGCGTTGGGTTTGACAGGATCGAGAAGCAGTTTCGTTGCGTTGCGCTCACTGGCCCGGCGGAGTTCGTATTTGAAGGCACGATCGAGATTTAGCGGCCGCAACCTTGGCCCTGTGTCATTCCGAGTGCAATCGAGGAATCTCTAATTTTAACGAGAAGTAATTAGAGATGTCTCGACTTCGCTCGACATGACAGTTGAGTGAGTCATTTTAACTTCGTAACGCTTTAACTTTTTAACATTCAACACATGTTTCGCGGCACCTTCACGGCTCTGGTAACGCCATTTCGCAATGGCGGGATTGATATTGCTGCTTTCGAGAAACTGATCGAAAACCAAATCGCTGCTGGAATCAGCGGAGTGGTTGCTGTAGGCACCACAGGCGAATCGCCGACGCTTTCACACGAGGAACGTCAGCAGCTTATTCGTCTTACGGTCGCAACCGCGAAAAAACGTTGCCTGGTCCTAGCGGGCACTGGTTCCAACGCCACGCAGCATGCCGTAGCCGATACTAAGATAGCCGAGAAACTCGGCGCTGATGGCGCCCTCCTCGTCGCACCATACTACAACAAACCAAGCCAGGAAGGGCTGTTTCTTCATTTCAAAACGATTGCGGATGCCACGTCGTTACCCATCATCCTCTACAATATTCCTGGCCGCTGCGGGGTGGATATTGCGCCCGACACCGTGACGCGCCTGGCCAAGGAATGCAGAAATATTGTCTCCATAAAGGAAGCGAGTGGAAGTGTCGAGCGCATCAGTGAGTTGCGGGTGCGTTTGCCAGAATCGTTCACGATTCTAAGCGGCGACGATTCGTTGACGCTCCCGTTCATGTCGGTCGGCGCAGCCGGGGTTGTCAGCGTCGCTTCAAATTTGTTTCCTACCGAAGTTTGTGCGCTTGTCCGAGCCTATGAGGGCGGCGATGTGAAGTCGGCCTCAAACCTGCATCGTAAGATGTTTCCGCTTTTTAAGGATCTGTTCATTGAACCGAATCCTGTGCCGGTGAAGACAGCGCTCGGCTGGCGTGGAG
>QHRI01000165.1:7634-9032 GCA_003221375.1 Verrucomicrobiota bacterium | reverse complement strand
GAGTAAAGGATTACTGGAGTAATTGGTGGCGTAGCCGAGAAATAAATGCATTACTCCATTACTCGAACACTCCATCACTTCGATGTCTGACATCCGCGTTCGGTTCGCCCCCTCGCCTACGGGCTATCTGCACATCGGCGGAGCACGTACCGCCCTGTTCAACTGGCTGTTTGCGCGGCACCACGGCGGGAAATTCGTTCTGCGAATTGAAGACACCGATACCAAGCGAAACACCGAGGAAGCCATGGCCGCCATTTACGAGGGATTACAATGGCTGGGGTTGAACTGGGACGAAGGCCCGCATGCGGGCGGCGAATTCGGACCTTACTTGCAAAGTGAGCGAACGGAACTTTACGAGCGCTACCTGAAAAAGCTTCAGGATGCCGGTCACATCTTCGAGGACCAGGGCGCGTTGCGATTTCGTTCGCCGCGCGAGCACGTCGTCGTGGATGACATCGTGTGCGGCAGAATCGATTTCGATCTTAGCAATCCGGCGACGCATCCCGACATGACGATCCGGCGCCCGGATGGCTCGTGGATTTTTCATTTCGTCAATGTGATCGACGACCTTGAAATGAAAATCTCCCACGTAATCCGCGGCGAAGATCATCTTTCAAACACGCCCAAACATATCGAGATCTTTCGCGCCCTCGAAGTAACGCCGCCGCGTTACGCACACATTCCGCTCATCCTGAACCGAGACGGATCGAAGATGAGCAAACGCGACGAAGGTGCACGCGTGGAATATTACATCCGGCGTGGTTATCTTCCGGCTGCGGTTCGAAATTATCTTTGTCTGCTTGGCTGGTCGCCAAAAGATAATCGCGAGAAGATCGATATCGACGAGATCATCCGGATCTTTGATCTGAAAAATATCGGACGCAGCTCGGCCACGTTCGATCCCGACAAACTCCATTGGCTGAATGGTGAATACGCGCGCGAATTGAGCGACTCCGAATTTTACGATCTGGCGGTCGCCAAGCTGAAGTCGAGCGGGGTGGCTCTTGAAAATTTTCCAGAGAAGTACGTGCGTGCAGCACTGGAAACGTGCGAAGGCAAGATCAACACTTTTGATGAGCTGCCCGCTTATTGCGGATTCTATTTCACAGACAACTTCGATTACAATCCCGAGGGAGTTACCAAGCATTTTATCCCTGAGAACAGGCCAAAACTAGAGGCCATTCGCGGCGCTCTGAGGGCGTTGGAGAAATTCGATGTCGCTACAATTGAAGTCACACTGAAGAGCGTGGCTGCAAAACTCGGCGCAAAAGTCGGCTCGATCGTGCATCCCACGCGACTCGCCGTGACTGGCAGCAATGTTGGGCCAAGCTTGTATCACCTGCTTGAAGTTCTCGGAAAAGAAAAGGTCATCGCACGCATCGATCGTGCGCTTTCCAT